>NZ_CP007792.1 GCF_000835165.1 Corynebacterium marinum DSM 44953 | reverse complement strand
CCTGGATCCACCGATGTGATTTTGGGGTAGCGGCGTGGGAAAAAGAGAAATACCCTTCTGAACTGGGATAATACGACTTGTCGAAGGTCTATATTCCCCATCCAGGAGGGCATCTCTCAGGTGCAACTATCTCACACTCCCGCGGCACTCTCTATTTCATTCGATGACCCCAACCTCGTGTCGGCCGCCGGCTTGGTCCCAGCCATGCGCCTGGCCGACACTGCTGGCCTGTCGACCCTGGCACAGCACAGGATGAGTATCGCAGGCGACAAGGGTGCCAACGCCGGGGCGAAGATCTCCTCACTGGTCGCAGGCATGGTCGCCGGTGCCGACTCGATTGACGACATGGACCTGTTGCGCCACGGCGGCATGAACCGACTCTTTACCCGGATCTACGCGCCGTCGACCCTGGGATCCTTCCTCCGGGCCTTCACCTTCGGGCACGTGCGCCAGTTGGATGCCGTGGCCTCCCGCTTCCTGATCAACCTGGCTGACCAGTCACCGGGCCTGGTACCCGCACCCCCAGCTGCCACCAGCGGGTATGTCTTCGTCGATGTCGACGACACCATCATCGAAGTCCACGGCCACCAGAAACAAGGCGCCGGCTTCGGCTACTCCGGTGTCCGTGGGCTCAATGCTCTGCTGGCGACGGTCACCACGACAGAGTCTGCCCCGGTGGTCGTAGCCCAGCGCCTGCGCCGAGGGTCCTGTGGTTCGGCGCGTGGGGCAGGCCGGTTGATTGCCGATGCCATCACCACCACCCGACGCCTACCCGCCATGGCCCAGCAGAAAATCCTCGTACGCGCGGACTCCGCTTTCTACGGCCGGCCCAGCATCCACGCAGCACTCACCGCCGGTGCGGATGTGTCCATCACCGCGCGGATGACGCCCAACATCCAGAACGCGATTGCCACGATCCCGGACACGTCCTGGGAAACAATTGAGTACACCGACGCGCTCTTTGATGAGGACACCCAGACCTGGATCTCCTCAGCGGAAGTCGCGGAAGTCCCCTTCATCGCGTTTGCGTCGAAGAAGGCAGCTGATCAGGTTCCCGGTCGGCTGGTGGTGCGCCGGATCCCGGAGTTGAACAAGAAGAATATCGATCAGCCGGGCCTGTTTGATCTGCACCGCTTCCACGCGGTATTCACCACCGCCGACCCAGACCTGCTGGGTACCGTGGCCGCGGACAAGACCCACCGGCAGCATGCGGTCATCGAGCAGGTCAACGCCGATCTGAAGAACAGTGCGCTGGCGCATATGCCTTCAGGTGTGTTCACCGCGAACGCGGCGTGGTTGGTGGTGGCGGTCATGGCCTTCAACCTCACCAGGGCTGCCGGGACCATCGCGGCCGGGGCACTGGCCAGGGCTACGACTGCGACGATCCGGCGTCGGATCGTCATGGTGGCGGCCCGCATTGCTCGTAGGGCACGACGGTTGGTCCTGCACCTACCGCAGGGCTGGAAATGGGAGCCGCAGTGGCGGAAGCTGTTCGAGCACGGTCACTCGCCACCGGCTGTTGTTTCTTCCTGACCACCTGAGCCGAAACCCTCCGGCCCGAGCCGACCTACCAATTCGTGGAACAACCAGACGACGACGTGATCTGGGGATCATTCCTGCCCGAAAATCTTGGTGGTGCCCGCAGCCGAAATCAACCGATCACCGAAAGACCATCGGCGGATCCAGGCTTAGTCTCCGGGTCCCGGGGCGGGGCCTGCAGGATCCGGGTGCCCAGTGTGCCGGCAAAGGCAAGCACCGGTCCAGTGAGTTTCTTCTGTCCGATGCCAGTCTCATGGTCCCACAACAGGTGCTCGGGCACGGCCTGAAACGACGTGGACAACAAGGCCCACATGCCGGCGATCAGATCTCCGGTGGTGCGTGTCGGCAGTACCCGGGCGGCCATGAACCTTGAGTGGGACGCCACCATCACCAGCACCGGGAACTCCGCCCTCGTCCCGGTCTCATCCGGCAGCCCACCGGTGGGGAAGGTCAGGTCGCACTGGATCTGCTCCCCGGGACGATGGGTGAGGGTATCGACCGGGTCCACGGGCTGGTAGTCGGGGCGGATGCGACGGATATTATCGCGAAACCAGGTGATCGACCCGGTCCACCCCACCCGTTCGGCGATCACTGTGGCCGGCAACGTCGGCGTTTTCTCCAGCAGTGCTCGGACCTGCGGTTCGAACGGGGTGAAGCTGGTCGCCTTGCCCGCCCGCTTCTTGTACGTCGGAGGCTCCGGGGAAGCCAGCGCCCGTTCCACGGTCTTTTTCGCGCAACCGACCTCGGCCGCGATCTTTCTGATCGACAGGCCCTGTTTGCGCAGGCACCTGATCTGAGCCCAATCATCCACGGATATCACCCATCCAATCTTGTTGGTGGGCTACTTTCCGATCGTCGTTGGTGGGCTACTTTTCAAGCGTCGCCGACAGTTCGAGCGTTATCGGATCCATGAGTGCCAGGCCGAGGGTATCGACCTGGTTAAGGCGGCCAACCGCTAACAACGTCAGGGGCACGAAGTTCGATAACGAGCAACCCCAGGTGATCATGGAAAAGATCGCGGCCCACGTACCCAAGGGCCAGGTCGCCCGCGAGGACAAAGTCAACCGGCCCCCCCTCTACCGCATGCTTGAGCATGAGTAGGTGCCTCTTCTCGCATCTCGAGGCCGGAGTCCACGTTCCAGGAGATCTCCCGGAGAGTAACGGGACGTGTCAACGAAGAGATTAGCCCCGAAAGACGGCGAGGGTTGGCTCCGCTTCGTTGTGGGAAAACTAGGCCCTTAATAAGCTGTGCTTATAGGGTCTCCTGCGCCGATAAAGGACTGATGATCATCTCCACTAACACCGCTCACCCCCTGCACGAACCGCACGTACCCAGCCACCACAATCGTATGAATACTCTGCGTGCCGGTGTGCTGGGTGCTAATGACGGTATCGTCTCCATTGCTGCGCTACTGCTCGGTGTGATCGCCACCGGCGCCAGTGACACCGTCGTGTTCGGCGCTGGTTTGGCCTCAACGATCGCGGGGGCGGTATCTATGGCTCTCGGTGAGTACGTCTCTGTCTCCTCACAGCGTGATACCGAACGGGTGCTCATCGCAAAAGAAGCGAAGGAGCTGGCCGAAGACCCGACGGCCGAGCACGTCGAGCTGTCGGAGATCCTACACTCCTACGGCATCTCCCCTGCGACAGCGAACCAGGCGGCCACCGAGATCGGGCAGGGCGACGCCTTGGGCGCCCACCTTCAGCTCGAGCTCGGTATTGATAATGAGCAACTGACCAGCCCCTTGGCCGCCGCCTTCTCCTCGGCCGTGGCTTTCCTGCTCGGAGCACTGCTGCCGATGGTGTCGGTATTCATCGCCCCTGCAGGCTGGGACGCCGGCGTGGTCTTCGTAGTCACGCTGCTGGTCCTGGCGGTGACCGGGTTCATCTCAGCCCAGATCTCGGGTACCTCCCCAATGCGCGCGTGCGGGCGCCTGGTGATCGGTGGTGCCCTCGGCCTGGCCCTGACCTACGGTGTCGGTGTTTTGTTCGGGGCCGCAGTCTGAGGTGCCTCGGGACAGAAAAGGGGGAATGCGGGTTTTGTGGTGGCTGGGCGTTTTCGTCGACGCCTGGACGAAGTGATCGGCGCCGACCTCCTTGCAGACCATCCGGGGCCTGGATGGACCGCTGCCCCAGCCGGTCGCCAGTTATGGTCCGGCTGACTACTCGTTTCTCCTCCGGCAGGTAACCACACTGGTGCTATGAGATGTCTTCTGAGAAGACGACTACCGAGTAGGCCACCACTGTCAGGCGAGATTCTGCTTGCTGGCCTCGGCGGTGAGATAGGCATGGGGGAACCGAGGATCCCAGTGACTACTGGTGACCTGGAAACCAGCGTCCTCCAGTGCCCGGGCAAGGTCGGGAAGCGGCCACTGGTAGGCGGTGGCCACCGGATGGTGCAGCGGTTCGAGACGGGGTCCGGAGAAGAAGGACATGAGGAGGATACCGTCGTCCTTGGCCACTGCGCGCAGTGCAGCCAGTGCCGCCGGCAACTCATCAGGTCCCAGGTGAATGAGTGAGTACCACGCCAGGAGGCCCGCCCAGCGCTTCGGCGAGTCTGAGAGGTCGGTAATAGTGCCGTGGTGAAAGGTCACTGAGGGGTGTGTCTGGCGAGCGAGCTCCACGAGCCGTGTTGCCGGTTCCAGTCCCTCGATCTGGTGTCCGAGGCTCGCGAGGTGACCGGTCCACCGTCCCGTGCCAGAACCGACATCGAGGATCGCCCCGTCGACGTTGGCGGCCCAGGATTCGATGAGCGCTCGGTCAGGGTCATCGGCCGAGATGATCGTTCCGAGCAGGGCTTCCGGGTCGAAGTTCGGTGAGTTGTAGGCCTGGCTGAGGTCATCGGTTGCCATGAGGATAACCCTAAGCATGCCCGGGGCTGGACGTGCTTGTATGCCTTTCAGTAGGCGCGCAGGTGGTCTCCAGGGGCGTAGAGCGGCGTTGATCCGGGCCATGTGGGCGAAGATGCGTCAGTGGGCAGGGGGAACCTCTCGTTCGTCGGCCCAACAGTCCTGGGACCAGGCAACGCCCCTGCCATTACCGAGCCACCCCCGCTGCGGGGGATGACCCCTTATTTTTCCCCTGTTTCCTCGTTAGCGTGAGATGCGTCATACATAAATTTCCGTTGTATTCCCCTGTGGATGGTCGCGACATAAGGAGTGCCCTGTGGAGGTCAACCCGGATTTTCCGTTGTGGTTACGTGCCACGCATCTGATCAATTTCGTTCTCATCGGCATGTTGCTGCGCTCTGGTTGGGAGATTTTGTCGTCGATGCCGCGGCTGTGGTGGCGCAATGACTGCGCCCCGGGCACCGAATGGCTACGGTTCACCAGACGCAAGCTCCCCAAGGAGGAGGGCGTCTACACCTCCCTGATGGATGAGAAGTCCCTCTCGCCGCTCATCGCGCTGCCCGGGCGAGAGAACATCGGCCTGGGTCGGCACTGGCACGGTCTGTCGGTGATGTTGTGGGTGCTCAATGGCCTCGTCTACGTCGTCTTGTTGTTCGCTACCGGGCTGTGGCAGCGGATCATTCCCACCTCCTGGGACGTGTTCCCCGAGGCGTGGGAGACGTTGAAGGTCTACCTCGGCTTCCGGGCCCCGGGTATCGAGCACTTCACCCCGTATGACTCCCTGCAGATGCTCGGCTACACGTTTGTCATCTTCATCCTGGCGCCGTTTCTGATCCTCACCGGCCTGGCGATGGCCCCGGCGATCCGCTCCCGTTACCCGTGGTATGTCAAGGCCTTCGGCGGGCATCAGGGGGCGCGGTCTCTGCATTTCATCGCCATGGTGCTGATGGCGGGCTTTGTCGTCATGCACGTCGGCTTGGTCTTTCTGGTGCACGGTGACTACAACATGGTCCACATGGTCTTCGGCGATATGGACACCACCCGTGCCGCTCAGGCCTACATCATCGTTATCGCCACCATCGTCGTCGTCATCCTGTTCTGGATTGTGCTCAGCTACTGGTCACTGGCTGATCGGGCGCGTTCCCAGCGCATCACCGCCGGGGTCACGGAGATCGGCCGGAAACTCTTCCTTAACTGGATGCGTCCGCGGATGAGTGAGCAGAAGGTCTACACGGACAAGGACATCTCGCAGTTCCACTGGACCAACGGTCTGCCGCCGACCGATGATGACTCCCCCGAATGGATCGCCGCCCGCGACAATGGCTGGGAGGGCTACACCATCACCATCGGTGACGACCTCGCCGGCACCGAGAAGGTCGTCACCCTTGATGATCTCAAGGCGCTGCCGCAGGTGTCCTATGTGGCCGTCCACACCTGCATGCAGGGCTGGTCGGCGACCTCCCGGTGGACGGGGGTGCGGTTGCGGGATCTGATGGAACTGATCGGCCCGAAACCGGATGAGGCGCGTTACGTGCTGATCGACTCCTATGGCCTGGCACAGAAGATGTACGACAACCGGCCACGGGAGCCGTTCTACGCGGTTCTTGACCTGGAGACCACATATGAGGATGACACGATCGTGGCTTATGAGCGCAACGGCAAACCGCTCGAGACCCACCTGGGGGCTCCGGCCCGTTTGCGGGCGGAATCCAACCACGGCTACAAGATGGTCAAGTGGATTAATTCGATACGCTGGATCAAGGACTACGCCGACTACGGTGATGGTCGAGGAGGTACCCGCGAGGATTCCGCCCTCCAGGCATTCAACGGAAGGATCTAGTCCACCTATGTCAGCCTCAGACATCGTCTCCTGCCGGTTCAAGGTCGAAGGTGTGCGTACCGACAGGGACGTCAAGAAGGCCCTGCAGTCCCTCTACGACATCTTCGCCGACCACGGCCTCGGCCAGGCGGCCTTCGAGATCACCGGCGACGAGCACGCCGACCTGATCATCAAGCACCTGGCCTCCGTTGATCCGGATCCGGCCATTATCGACGCCGCACTGGCCCGGGCGGGCGACTTCCGTGTGATCTCCGCTGATCTGCACTCCGACCACTCCGGATAACGACTGTTCGGATCGCTGGCCGATCGGTGGAACACCGGTTGAGGCCGGGCACCCCCGGGGTGCCCGGCCCATCTCGGTTCAGAATTCGGCTGCCCTCACATGAGCATCATGAGCAGGAGGAAGACCAGGAAACCGGCGGCGGCCATGGCGATGGTGCCGGTGCTCTCCTTGATTTCGTAGGCCTCGACCAGTAGCTCGGCGACGGCGGTGAACAGCAGCGCCGCAGCTCCGAAGGCCAGCCCGGCAACCAGCACCGGGGCGGAGACCCCGGCGAAGACGAGGGCACCGAGCACGGCGCCGATCGGCATCATGGCCGCGACGAATGTGCCCACCCCGATCGCCGTGCCCAGGCTGCCTCCGCCGGCACGGGTGGATCCTGCCGTGGAGGCGGCGACGAAGAGCAGCTCGATCGACAGGGCGATCGCGATCAGCAGGGCCGCAGCCCCACCGGCGGAGAGGGCGACGCCGATGATGGCGCCGTCGATCAGGACGACGACCGCGAGGGCGACGATCAGCCGCAGGTTCACCCCGGTGGCCGTGGTGGGGGAGTGAGCGTCATGCCCGTGGGCGTCATCATGGCCGTGGTGGTCGTGGTGCGGATCATCACCGGGGTGGTGGCTGTGTCCGACGCGGGTGAGCAGGGAGCGTAGTGCCAGCATGAAGGCGGTGCCCAGCACGAAACCGACGATCAGAGGCCATCCCCCGCCCAGGTGGAGGGCCTCGGGGAGGAGGTCGAGGGTGGCTGCGGCGATGATCAGACCGGCGGCAAAGTGCTGGACATAACTGGTCAGCGTGGAGGTCTGGCTCCGGGTCGCTAGTGCCGCGATCACCGCGCCGATGACGCCAGCGACCAGGCCAAGAGTGCCCAGCCCGAGTGCTTGTCCAAACAGTTGCATGATCATGTCCTTGTCAGTGGAGTTCTTCTCCGGCCGGGTAGTTACCCGACCTGCTACTAAAAACCCTATGACTCACCCGAGAATCCATCCATGATCTAGATCAATGTTGGTTCCGGGATCGGCATCACCGGCAACACAGGTGCAGCAGCCTGGAGAAAGGAATCGCGACTCCTTCTTGCCGCAGGGCGGGGAGATCAGCAGCACGGAGCGAAAAACCTGCCGGCACAGGCTGCAAGCCTCTGCTGGCAGGGGCCGGGGCGCCCTGTTATTCGCAGGCAAGACCGCGGCAGATGCTCAGAACAGATTGCGGGTCCTCATCGCAGCCCCCGCTTACTGTGGAGTGTCCGCAGTAAGCGGCGCAACCGGCTGGCCGCGCCTACGCGGGTTTTCTCCTCCGCGGTCGTTCTGGTTGTCTGGTTAGTCCTGGGAGGTGATGAGCTCGAGGACGATCTTGCCGCGGGCGTGGCCCTGCTCAACGTGGGCCAGGGCCTTACCGGCCTGTTCCAGCGGGTAGGTCGTATCGACCTTCGGGTCGACCAGCCCGTACTGGACCACCCCGGTGATCTGTCCGACCATTTCCGGGGTGCGGCGCAGCACCTGTCCACCGAGTTCTCCCACGGTGGCAGCATCAGCCGCCGAGATCACGTGCGCCGGATTCTTCGCCAAGGGAGCAACCACCCGCAACGCCTCCCCGCCGACCAGGTCGAAGACCAGGTCAACGCCGTCGGGGAGCAGCGCACGCACCTGCTCCGCGACGGCGTCGCCGGTGGCGACGAAGATAGCACCGGTGGATTCGATGAGCTCGCGCTTGTCCTCGTGGTCGACGCCGACGACCTGGAACTTGTGGACCCGTCCGATCTGCGCGGCCATCAGCCCGACCCCACCACCGGCCCCATTGATCAGCAACGACTGGCCTGGTTCAAGCTCGACCTGGTGGGTGCCGGCGTAGGCGCTCGCCCCAGCGACCGGGATCGCGGCGGCGTCGGTGAACGAGATCTCCTCCGGCTTGAGCACGGTACTCTCTGCCACCAGCAGGGTGTCCTCGGCATATCCGCCGACACCGGGGACCACCAGGCCGAGCACCTGATCACCGACCGCGAAGCCCTCCACACCGTCACCGACGGCGGTGACGATCCCGGAGGCCTCCTCGCCCAGGGGCGCCGGAAGCTCTCGCGGGGTTCCGGCAACCCCGGAACGGACCTTCCAATCAAGCGGGTTGACCCCGGCCGCGTGGACCTTGACCCCGAGTTCTCCCGGGCCTGGCTGGGGGGTGTTGCGGGTGATCAGTTCCTGGTTGTCCGGGCCGCCGTACTCGTTGAACACGTATACCTTCGACATCGTGTGCTTCCTCTCCTCGTGAATTTCTTTCCTGTGGTCACGGCCGTTCGCGGCCTTGCCTGTCACGGTAGGAAGATGATCACCGCGAGACCATGACGTGGATCAAAGAGTGAAAGAAGTGATCACGATGAGACCCCACCGACATTGGGGGTCTCATCGCGCAGGCCCCTTCGTGCCGCTAAGGTCGGTGTCGCTTGCCACAGCGTGCCCAGGGCCTCTCGATGCCCTAGGTGAGGCCTGCCCCTGTTCCCAGCAGGAGCAGGCATTTTTCTCCGTCGTCACCCTTCGGGGACGGCAGGCCCCTGACATGCATATCCCACACCGCCTCAACGGTTGCGCACCATGAATCCCGAAAAACCGGCTAGTACCGGTTAAACCTGCGGCAGTGGGGAGGCCCTGAGGCGAAGGTCGGTGATGCAGGTGGCTCCGTCCGTACCGGTGGCTCCGTCCGTACCGGTGGTGAAGTAGGAGTAGCCGGTGAACTCCCCGTGGGTGATCTCGATGGTGCCGGCGGTATCGCGCGGGAGCCAGTAGCCGATGAACCCGTTGTCGAAGGTGGTTGCCTGCTCCGAGACGAGCACCGCACCCGTGCCGTCCTCAATGATCTCCACCTCCACGGGTGCGTTGCGCAGCTCGCCCAGACACGTGGTCAGGCTGTGGTAGAAGCAGTCATGGGTCTGGTTGATAAACGGGGCCACGGAGACATAGACGGAGGCAGCGGGCATATCCAGGCTGATTTCCTCGTCAGGAGTGGTCAGAACGAGCTCGTCGGGGCGCACCACGGCCATCAGATCCTGCGGACGGGCCTCCACGAGGAGAGCGTCCAGGTAGTCGATGATCCCCACCGCGTCCATACCTGCCAGATCGACCGAGGCCAGAAACTCCGCCTCCTCGGGGTCCGCCGCCGAGGTGGTGCACCCGGCCAGGGTGAGCGCACAGACAGCGAGGAGGGCGGCGAATCGGTTCATGGCAGATCCTTGCTTCATGTTTCTATGGTCAAACATAAAAACTACTGCATGTGACAGTAAGAGGAAAAGGGGACGTGGCCCTTTCCGGGAAGGTCGACGCGAACCCAGTATGCCGCGACCCGCACCGTCATGCGCAGCTGCTCCCGCCGGTCGGGACTCTTTTCCGGTTGTTTGATCCAGGTTAAGGAATTACTCCGGATATGGCCGTATTTTCATTACTATGCACCCATTCCATGTGCCTCCGATGAAAGGGCCTTACTGTCATGACCATTCCCATCCTCAAGCACACCACCGTGTCCACGTCGGGGTTTTTCTGCCCGAGTTGCCTGGCCACCGCCTAGACCACACTCAGTGACCTGGAGGGGGTGGCCTCCGTCGAAGTGGTAGTACCGCCCGGCCATCTCGTGGTGGCCCATGACCTACAACAAGTATCTGTGGGCGAGCTCATCAGGACCGTCACCGACATCACCTCCACTGCCCACCCCTTGGCAAGCTAGTGGTGAGGGGGTGCGGCTGTCGGTTGTGTCGGAGGCTTTTGTTCCTCCGCTTCCGCGGTCATTGCTCTCCGGGCCCGATAGCATGGGGCTTATGGCCCGCAATCCCGTCCGTCACAACTGCGCCCAACCCCACCAGTGCTCCCTGGACGTGCGCATGCAGGTCATGGCCCGTTCCCCGCTGACCAAGGAACTAGGCCCACAGCAGCACAGGGAACTCGACCAGCATCTGACCTCCTGGGCCTGGGCCGCGGGTGATCCCATCCTCCTAGCCGGCGAGCAGACTCAGGGCAGCTATATGGTCGCCTCCGGTCGGGCCCGGATCACCCGGGACACCATCGATGGCCGCGAAATCACCGTCGACATCGCCGCCCCCGGGGATGTCATCGGCCCGCTGCACACCCATAGCTCCCCAGCCACTGACTCTGCCTGGGCGATCGAGACCACCTGTGCACTCTACCTGCCCGCCGAGGCCCTGGCCGAGGTCGTGGACGCCTACCCGCAACTGGCGTTGGCGATCATGCGGATGCAGCAGGATCAGTTGGCCCGGTCCCGGGAGCGTGAAACCGCCCAGGCCACCTCGACTGTCGAGCAGCGCGTGGCCGCTGCCCTCCAACACCTGGACGCCAAGCTCGGGCAAATCCGACAAGACGGATCCAGCCTGCTGCAGGTCCGCCTGCGCCGCAACGACGTGGCCGGCATGGCCGGCACCACCGTCGAGTCCGCCTCCCGGGCAATGGCGCGGATGAAGAAAACCGGTGTCATCGACTCCGGCCGCGAATGGATCGCCATTACCAACCACCAGGCCCTGGCCGACCTGGTCGCCGGCCTCTAAACGCCCACATCCCTCTCTCTTTTCCAGGACAATTTCCTGGTAGGAGAGATTTGTCGTTGTTTGATCCAGGTCAAGGAATTAACCCGGAAAGGACCGTATCTTTAAAGGTGCAAGCACAGGAACATGACGATAAAAGATGAAAGGACCTGGTTACGATGACCGCCCCGGCCACGCTGAAGAACACCACCTTGCGCTCTGATGAGTTCACCTGTCCGAGCTGTGTCGCCAAGATCGAAAACAAGCTGAATGGTTTGGACGGCGTGGAGAATGCGGAGGTGAAGTTCTCCTCCGGACGCATCCTGGTCACCCACGACCCACAGAAGGTCTCCGTACGTGACCTGGTCACCGCGGTAGCCGAGGTCGGTTACACCGCCAAGCCGTCGGCGATCTGACGCACTCCCGACCCCACAAGCCCGCCCGCACCAGAAAGTGCCGGCGGGCCATCTGTGCCCCCGGGCTACGAGCACCACAGTCTTTTTGCGATCCAGATCTCACTTTGCGGGTACTTGATGCGGATCAAGGTACTTTCTCCGGATTGTTCATAACTTAATGAGTGTCACAGAAAACACCTGATCTTCATCATGAAAGGACACCACCATGGCCGAAGTGACCTTTGCCAGTCTCCACGAGAAGATGAACTTCCTGCTCAAGGACCACGGGGTCGAGAACTTCGACGAGTCGGATCTGGACCTCGAATCCGTCTCCTCACTGCACGCCAAGGCGAACGCGTTATGCGCCGCCCACGGCGGTGACCCCTCCCGCATGGCGAACGATACCCTCGCCCAGCTGCACCCGAAGCTGGACTTCCTGATGAAGGGGCACGGCGTGGACACCGACACTGCCCGCCTGAACTTGAGCACACTGGAGGCTGTGAATGCCAAGGTCAACGCCATTGTCAACGCCCACGATCATTAGCGACTGGACCATCTTTCCGAAGTGGGAGCCGCGCTGTCCTCATGCCCACACCGACCCGTGAACGACAGGGACCGAATCTTCTCGCAAGAACTCGAGCCCTGAATACAGGCGACATCCAGGGTGTCATACGCAACGGCTACTCCCGCCTATCACAGTGGGGCGGCGTTGTACCGCGTGAGCCGTCCTGCGGGCCAGGACGACACTATCACCTAGGACATCTCAAGGAGACCCGTGACGCCTACCAGCGACGCGTAGATGACGACCTCGCCCTGTTCCCCTCCCTTGCGGCGCCCGACCCACACGGCCGCCACCCGATCCGGGAATGGCTGAGCACTCACACCGGCCCTCTCATGGCCGCCGGCTGTACCGCCAAACCCTCGGCCTACTAAACACCCCCTATCCGAGTACCCGGGAAAGGAGCATGATCGACGCCACGTCATCTCCACGCTAGGAACCCACCAGCACCGTGCGGTGCTGGTGGGTTCCTGGCGTTGACAGGCCACGTGGCATGCTCTTCTGCTCCACCTCGTCAGGTCGGAGGTGTGTGGGTAATTGATCCAGGTCAAGGAAGTTTCTCCGGAATTGTCCTAACTTAATGAGTGTCACAAGAAAAAGACCCTCAAAAAGTAAAGGACACCCATCATGAAGACCTGGAAAACCTGGGGCGTGGTCGCCGTCTCAGGCCTGTTGATTATCTTGTCCTGGCTCACCCCCGCTGGGTGGCTGTCAGACGGATTCATGATCGCCGCCGCGGTGGTCGCCGGCTGGCAGATCGCCGTCTCCGCCGTCCAGGCCCTGCGCATTAGGATGATCTCGATTGACCTGCTGGTCATCGTCGCCGCCATCGGCGCGCTGTTCATCAACAACTACTGGGAATCCGCCGCCGTCACCTTCCTCTTCGCCCTGGGCAAGGCCCTGGAGAAGGCGACCATGAACCGCACCCGCAAGGCACTGTCGGACCTGGTGGACGCTGCCCCCGAGACCGCCACCGTGCTGCGCGACGGTGAGCCCGAAACCGTTGAGATCTGGGAACTGGCCCCCGGTGACGTCGTGCTCGTGAAAAACGGCGAGCAGATCCCCGTCGATGGACGCGTGCTCTCCGGTCACGGCGGGGTCGACGAGGCCACCATCACCGGGGAATCCGTACCCGCTGAGAAGGCCGAGGACTCGGAGGTCTTCGCCGGTACTTGGCTGCGCTCCGGGGTGCTGCGCATCGAGGCGATTGGCATCGGCTCGGACTCCACACTGGCCAAGATCATCCACCGTGTGGAAGACGCCCAGGACGATAAGGCCAAGACCCAGACGTTCCTGGAGAAATTCTCGAAGTACTACACCCCCGGTGTGATGGTCGCCGCCCTCGCCGTTGGCCTGATCACCCTCAATGTGGAACTGGCCTTGACCCTGCTGGTCATCGCCTGCCCCGGGGCGCTGGTCATCTCCATCCCGGTCTCGATTGTCGCCGGTATCGGACGCTCCGCTAAGGACGGGGTGCTCATCAAGGGTGGCGAATACCTGGAGACCTCCGCGAAGGTCGACACCGTGGTCGTCGACAAGACCGGCACCCTGACCAACGGCCGCCCCGAGCTGACCAACGTCGACGTCCTCGACCCTGCCTACTCGGACGATGAGGTGCTCACCCTGGCCGCCCGTGCCGAAACCGCCTCCGAGCACCCCCTGGCCGAGGCCATCATCCGCGGCGCGGAGAACAAGGGACTGACCATCGAAATGGTCGAGAAAGCCAAACCGGTCACCGGCAAGGGCATCATCGCGAAGGTCGACGACCATACCGTCGCCGTCGGTTCCGCCGACCTGCTCGACCACGCCCCGGACACCACCCGCATCCTTGAACTCAATGACCAGGGCAAGACCGCCATGTACGTCGGTGTCGACGGACGCGCCATCGGCATCGTCGCCGTGGCCGACACCATCCGTGACGACGCACCGGCCGCTATCCGATCGCTGCATGACAAGGGTGTGCGCGTGATCATGGCCACCGGTGACGCGCAGCGGGTGGCCCGCAACGTCGCCGCCGAACTCGGGGTCGACGAGGTCCGGGCCGAACTCATGCCCGAGGACAAGCTCACTATCGTCAAGGACCTGCAGGCCCAGGGCCGCACCGTGGCCATGATCGGCGACGGTGTCAACGACACGCCGGCACTCGCCCAGGCCGACATCGGCATCGCCATGGGGGCTGCTGGCTCACCTGCCGCCATCGAGACAGCCGATATCGCCCTGATGGCCGACAAACTCCCCCGCCTGCCCTACGCCCTGGGTTTGGCCCAGCGCACCGTGCGCACCATGCGGATCAACATCGCCATCGCCCTGGCCACCGTCGCCATCCTCCTGGCCGGCGTGCTCCTCGGAGGAGTGACCATGTCGATTGGCATGCTCGTCCACGAAGCGTCCGTCCTGCTGGTCATCGCCATCGCGATGCTGCTGCTGCGCCCCACCCTCAAGCAGGAGGACAGGGACAAGGCAGACGTCAGCACTGCTGACGCCGCGAAGGAGACGCTGAGCGCCTAACGACACAACCGCCACAGCCAGCCCCGCCGGTTTTCCTCCAGGTTTTCCCGGTGGGGCTTTCCCCTGTCTGGGTTTCCCACTTCCCTTGGACGGGCAGGAAAGCGGTCATGCAGACGACGTGGGACAGATGTGCAACCGCCTTCTGACTTCGACGCCGGACCGCTCCGCCTGGGCTGGTGGGGCAAAGGGCGGCCGGCCGATCATGGCGAGCCCCGAAATCACTCACCGGCAGGAGGGGGCATTCCCTGGAGTGACTGACGACCATCCCAGGGGGCACCCTATCTCTCGTCATCGACGGATGCGATTACTTCCGGGGAGGCAGGGCGCATGGTGGAGAGCCTCCCGCACGGCGCAGGTCACCACGAGCACCACTCCAGGAAGTGCAAGAGCTCTTCCCCATGGTCCAGGGCGGATATTGATATCCCGACCTTGTGGTCATCTTTAGTATTGCCCTATCTATATGGGGGCAGGGAATAGGTGCGGGCGATTTGTTGTGATAAACACAAGTACACCTTTTCTTATGTGGCTCTCACCTACCCGGTGACCGCCCCGTGCCGTAGACGAGGTCTGCCGGTGACACCCGCCGCAGGCTCTCGCGTATGACGCGGGAGAAGGGGCCTGTTGCCGACCGCGCAGCACTTACCCGGGCTCCGTCCTCCCGGCCGTGATCCTCCCCGACCTCCGAGCCCTGTAGGACCACTCACCGCATGAACCACAACGACCAGCCCGCCCCGGCCTCCGCGGCGAAATACTTCGCGGCCTTACGCAGGATGTCTCGCTCGGTCGACAACTTCTGCGTCTCCGAGCGCAAGTGCTGGACTTCCTTGCGCAGGCGCAGTAGCTCATCGGCCGGGTCCTCGGCGGTGCTGGTTGGCTGGATGCCACGGCTCTTGCGGGCCGCGTAGACCCAGTTCTTCAACGTCGCCCGTCCGATCCCGAGGTCCTCAGCGATCGAGGTAAATGAGGCACCTTCGGTGTCTTCGTAGAGTCGGACCGCGTCAGCCCGGAACTCATCGGTGTAGGTGTTCTTCGGCATGAGAGTTTCTCGCATTCTCCGGCCCATTCTGGGCCAGGGTCAGCGTGTCCACCAAACAGGGGTCAGGCCCCAGCTGCGCATCACGGATGTCGATGGCCGCCGGGTCCAGGCCTTTGTCACCAACCGCCCCGGCCATGCCAACCGGCTCGACGTCCTGCACCGCGTGTGTGTGATCAACTCTTTGTAGGCCGGTTGAGCAACAACTCCCGGCCATCTCAGCGGCTGGTTTCCTGCCAAAAGAGCACGGAAAACCAGCCACCCCACCGCACACCCGCCAACTTCCCGTCGGCGACGGCTGCCGGTGTATTTATCCCCGAAGACACGATCACACTCACCCCAGGTGGCCGGGCCCGCACCCCATCCACGGCTGTGACCTAAAGCCAATGGTCACAGGCCCCGCCACCGTTAGATAGGTTCCTCCTCGACGCTTCCCGACCCTTTTCACAAGCGGGAGCGCTAAGAGATAAGGAACCCGAAAGAAGATGGCGGTACCCAGTGAGCCGTTGTAGAAGATATCAGGAGACTCGACTCCCAGGGAGTCTCCGGCCGCGACATCGCCCGCCGACTCAACGTCAGCCGCGACTGAAGTGGCCAAATACACCAGCATCGAGGACTTCTCCCCGACACCACCCGCACCGGTCAAACGCCCCGGATCGAAAGTCCTCGACGGGCTCGAGGTCATCATCGACGGCTGGCTCGACGACGATAAGAAACGCCCCCGGAAGCAACGTCACACCAGCCGACGCGTTTTCGACCGCCTGGTGACCGAATACGATTACACCGGCTCGTATTCACCTGTTCAGCGCTACATCAAGGCCTGGCGCCAGGCCCACCGCCAGCCCGGTGACGGCTACATCGAACTGACCTGGGCCCCGGGCACCGCCCAGGTCGATTTCGGGCAGGCCGACGCCATCATCGACGGCGAACGTATGAACCTGCACATCCTCATCGTGACGTTCCCCTACTCGAACATGCGCTTCATCCAGGCCTACCGTGGGGAAACCGCCGAATGCGTCTGCCATGGACTGCGCACCATCTTCGAACACATCGCAGGCGTGCCCGGACAACTGATCTTCGACAACGCCACCGGTGTTGGCCGACGCACCGGGGCCAAGGTCATCGAGTCCAAGTTATTCGCCGCGTTCAAGCTGCACTACCGGACCACGGCTCGCTACTGCAACCCGTACTCCGGTCATGAGAAAGGCAACGTGGAAAACGCCGTCGGGTTCCTGCGCCGCAACCTCATGGTCCCCGAACCTGTGGCCACCACCCTGGCCGGGCTCAACACCACGTTGCTGACCAAATGTCAGGAGCTGGCGTTGACACCGCACTGGCGCAAACAGCAACCCATCATCGAGTTGTTCGCCGAGGATGTCGCCGCCTGCCTGGACTTGCCCGGCGTCGGTTTTGATCCGGTGCGCTATGAATCCCGCAAGGCCGACAAGACCGGCACCATCACCGTCGACGACAACTTCTACCTCGCCGGCCCCTCATTCGGCAGCAGGGCGCTGACGGTGGCGATCCGCCATGACGTCATCGACATCCTGGATGAGACCTCCCGCCCGGTGGTGACCTTCCCCAGGTCCTATGACCACCAGGATCAGACGATCTTCACCCCCATATCACTGCTGCCGGCGTTGATCGCCAAGCCCGGGGCCTGGACCAACTCCCCGGTCCGCCCCCTGGTACCCGGCACCGTCCGTGACGTGCTCGACGCCGCTGACGCCACCGACCGTGCCCGCATGCTGGCAGGGATCAACCAGGCCAGCACCGCGACTTCCTTCACCAACGCCATCACCGCCTGTGAGCAGTTGATCGCGGTGGGACAGGATCCCGCCGGCCCCGGACTGGGGATGCTCGCCCGCCGCATCGCCCACGGTGCGGAACCTGCCGCCACGGATGTGGATCTGTCGATCTATGACCTGCTGCCGAAAACCACCCGGACACACCTGACCAACAAGCAGAAAGCCCAGGTGGGGGCATGACGGAACCTATCACTGCGGTCGACATCATCACCGCAGGTAAAGCCACCTCGCTGACGGCGGCGGTGCTCGCGGAATGGGCTGAGAAAGGCACCCCGAAACAACGCGAGTACCTCCACGGGCTGCTCATCGCCGAGCAGCACTCCCGCCACACAGCCCGTAGTACCCGGCTACTTCGCGCGGCGAAGCTGCCCATGATCAAGACTCTCGACGGTGACGACTGGAGCAACATCGGCTTCCCTGACGGCTACGGCCGTGACCAGCTGCGCTGCCTGGACTTCCTCGACACCGGTGGTGATCTGGTCTTCTACGGTGATGTCGGCACCGGGAAAACACATTTGGCCTGCGCCTTAGTCGCCCAGGCCTGTCAGGCGGGCATCCCCGCGAGGTTTTTCACCACCGCCTCCCTGGTTGCGCATCTACGCCGGGCGAAAGAGGCCGACCGGCTCGATAAGGAACTGGCCAGCCTGGCCAAGAATCGGCTGCTGGTCATCGATGAATTCGGCTACCTGCCCATCGACACCGAGGGAGCCAGATTATTGTTCCAGGTCATCGCCGACGCCTACGAGAAGCGCAGTTTGATTTTGACGACGAACCTGGCGTTTTCCAAGTGGGGTGCCGTCTTCGGTGATGATCATATGGCCGCCGCGGTCATCGACCGGATCGTCCACCACGGCAGGCTCCTGCACTTCACGGGCGAGTCCTACCGCGTCAAGCACGCCCTGATGACCTGACGCTCACATGGCCGGAAAACCCGCTGAGGTGGCCGGGTTTTCCGCGCTCTTTTGGCAGGCAAAAAGTTGACAAAACACACCTGGTGGTGTTCCTCCAGGCTGGTACACGGTGTGTACATCTGCTGCCCACCACAGTGGGCACGAGGGACACCACGGCTAGAGCAGCCCAGGTCAAGGGGAAGCCCGGGTTCCATGTCGACAGGTGTTCTCGCTTGCTGAGCTCAGCCCGATGTACTCCCTCCCGATCCTGCGGGATCCTGCTTTCACCGACCAGGACCTGAAGGGCGATCCCCAGCTCCATGCTTGCTGGCACGTCCGAAGGACAAACCGACTCACTCCCCCACCGTCAGGCTGCGGAGCATAATCCCACCGTCTCCAGAGACACCGTGTCCTCCGCGAGCCTGGCTCTTCTCATCAACGCATCTCGGATGAAGTGTCCGTGATGGAAGAGGTGCCCCACGATGTTTGGGGGCAAGGCGTCGCGCAGCGGCGCCGCGCCAGCCTCGATCCAGACCGCTATTTTCACCTTCATCAGCGATAAAAGATGACCTTTTACCCTGGGACATATTGTTTTACTGGATACTGTTATAGAAGACGGGGTGAATAAAAAATAACCGCAGCTCAAAGCCTGTGGATAACGGAAAATCGTGGGGTAAATCTGCGCAGAGCGTGGGGTAAATCTGCGCAGAGCGTGGGGTAAATCTGCGCAGAGCGTGGGGTAAATCTGCGCACGCGCATTTCAGCGTGGGGTAAATCTGCGCACGCTCACCAGGGGAAATGCTATTTGGGCCGGCTTACACTGCGAAGCGTGGGGTGAATCTGCGCACGCTCACCTCACGAAAAAACCCGCGCTGGGCGCGGGTATCCGTTGCTTACCGATGTAGTTCTCGCCGGGATGGCTTGGGCCTTACTGGGGGATCTCCTCGGTGAAGTAGCAGCCCCTCATCCGTCACCTCCGCACCAACTTCGGGCCAGAGTTCCTCGATAGAGGCGATGCACTTCCGGACTTCTTTACGGAAGTCGGATCGTTCGTAGCGGGTCGTAAGCTCCTTGGGGGAAAAATGCAGAGCAAGCGTGTCCCACGTGAAAGTAAAATCGCGATGCGAGGATTTAGACAGCCAGTACTTCTTGAGCGCCAGCCAAACATATATGTCGATCGCTCGAGGTTTTCCCAGCTGCTTGAGCACTTCCAGATCGATGGGGATAGGAGCTTCAATCGTCTGCTGGTAAAACTCCCGGGTTAACTCGATGTAAGACTCAGTGACTGTAGTCTGGTCGGGGTTTTCCGCGTCGTACCAGAGGTCGTACTCATCGGTGATGTCAATAGATTTTCCGCGGCCCCGATCCCGTTCTTGCGTCCGGAAAATCTTTTCAACCTTGATTGAGGAGCTCGTAATTCGGCGCAGCTGCTCCCGTATCAACGTCACAGTCCCCCGTTGGCCCCCCGTGCCGCGGCTCATGAGGCCGATCTGCTCAAGAAAAGCATTCATCGAGCGTCCGAGAGGGATCCGCCGTGCCTCATCTTCAGGGAGGTCTTGCCGGTGAACAGCCTGAGTGATGATGTAGGCCATGATTAAGCGAGGGTACTTCCCGTACGGAAGCCCATCTGGCGAGGTGACGGTAATACGGTTCGGGCCATTTTGGACCTGACGGATGAGATCGTCTGTCCTTCGGTAAGGAAATAACGCCTGAACGAATATACGGCTGGTGTAACCGATGTCTTGCTGATCTACCGCTTCGGCGTCTAATAGGGCAGGGGCGTCAGCGTATTTTCCCTCCCCGACCCTCGCCGGAGTATAGTTTTCCATAAATCCTCACACTTTCTTTGAACTCTGTGGGGTCGTGGCCGGGGCTGGTGGTGCAGCGCCCGGCTTTCATTTATTTGACGGTAGCAGTCCCCATTCCTGCTGAGGGGGACGAACCGGCACGTTTTAATAAATGTATTGATGTATTTACATCTGATGTAAATACATCATGATTTATCAGTCTTTCCGGTAGGTGTTCCGCAGCCTTTGAGGGGCCTCTTTCTTCGGCGTTCTTCGGCCATGCCCAAGGGGTCGGGGTGGAGGTCCCTGTTGGCGCGAAGGTTGAACATTATGGTCACCCCCTCCCCATCCTGAAAAGTTTCCTGGATTCCACTCCGTCCTTGAGGGAATGGGAACTTTCCCAATGTATTGATGTATTTACATCTGATGTAAATACATCATGATTTATTCTCGTCGAGGTAGGTACGGAGCAGGTCCTCGAGGATTTCCTTCATGGGACGCCCTTCGGTCACGGCCCGGAGCTTGAGCCGCCGGTGAAGGTCGCTGTTCATGCGGAGCGTGAACATGGTCGTAGGCTCCTCGCCATCATGGAAAGCTTCCTGCATGCTCCGCCGAGCGGCGGTTTAATGAAAGTCATCCTGGTGTATTGATGTATTTACATCTGATGTAAATACATCATGATTTATTCTCGTCGAGGTAGGTACGGAGCAGGTCCTCGAGGATTTCCTTCATGGGACGCCCTTCGGTCACGGCCCGGAGCTTGAGCCGCCGGTGAAGGTCGCTGTTCATGCGGAGCGTGAACATGGTCGTAGGCTCCTCGCCATCATGGAAAGCTTCCTGCATGCTCCGCCGAGCGGCGGGCTTGGTGGCTGCGGGCGGCTGAAACTTCGACTTCTTATCACTCATTGGAAGGCCTCCAGGATCTCCTGGGCAACCTTTTCGTAACCTTCGCTCTTGGTGGGCACGGTGCCGAACGTGTCGCGGATAGTTTCCCGCAGGGGAATTCGCGCGTCGAATACTGGGACCTCTTGCCCCTTCAGGACTTCGGCGACAGCCTCGAGGTTGCGAGTGCCCAGGCGGGCGGAGGTGATAAGAACTCCAAACGGAAGACCGTTCAGCGATGGGAGGGTTTCCCAGACTCGGGCAACTTCAATGCTCGAGGCCTGAGTAGGAACGATAATGAAGTCGGAGGCCTCAATGGCTGCGTCGATGGAACGAGCATCTCCAGGCGGAGTGTCGAGAATGACGATGGCATCTTGGCCTACGGCAGAAATTGTGCGGGGCAAGCGTTTGAGGTTTGAGACCTCGACGGGGAAGGGGAGGGGGGTGCCGGCAGCTTCGGCGCGATCGGCCCAATCGGAGGCGGAACCTTGAAGGTCGAGGTCGATCACTGCGACCTTATGTCCTTTGTCGGTGAATGACTTGGCGAGGTAGATGGCGGTGGTAGTTTTTCCTACCCCGCCTTTGCCGTTGACGATTCCGATTATCATCGGACGACCTTTCTGTAGTGGGGTACAGTTTGATGTACATACATCAAGATTCAATATATCATGATGTATGTACATCACAAGGGGTAAAGATCGTTGCTCAGGTTTATATACCCAGGTCGGGCACGAATCCGCCCTGCCCTTCTCTCATTCCCTCCGATCCTGCTGACATGTCTCCTCGTCGCTGCGGGCGTGGTTACAGTTCGAGACCACCTTGGGTGTGATCGACGACCTGCTGCTGGTGCTGGGTGGGTGCCGCGTAGGTCTCCTGCGCGGCATGATCATTTCTCATCCGGTTCTGGCGGGCGCGCTCGCGGTCGGCCACTGTCTCACCCTGGGCCTCGTGCAGTGCTTCTGGGGCGTTCTCGTCGAGGACGCAGTCCGCGACGCTGAGGTGAGTGCTGGCGTGGGCGTCGGTGAAATCTGCCCCGGTGAGATCGACGTACTGGAAGCGTCCGGCGATCTGTGCGCCCGTGAAGCGGGCATCGGTCAGCGAGCATGTGGTGAACCGGGTGCGGACCAGCTGCGCATCGGTGAAGTTTGCACCGCTGAGGTCACAGTCGAGCAGGGGGATAACTCGGAAGGGGCCATCGCCGACGCCGAAGCGGGCGGAGGTGAAGCTCGTGTTCTGCATCTGGCAGGAGGTGAAGGAGACCTGGTGGAAGTCGGTGTCGTCGAAGGCGGCACCGCGCAAGTCACAGTCGATGAACTTCACGCCCGTCAGTTGCATCCCGCGCAGATCCGTGTTGCTCAAGTCCTGGCCGTGGATCTCCCCGCGCTCAGGCAGGGGAGCATTCAGCGGCCGTAGGGTCCGGGCAGTGTCGCGCGCCAGCTCGTCACGGGTGGTGGTGGCCCAGTCGTAGAGTTCGACGTCCTGGCCAATATGGCGCGGGGGCAGGGCGGCCAGCTTAGGGGCAGAAGCGGGGAGGTGTGACTCGAGGCGGTGGGCGATGACGGCTGCGACATCGCGGGAACCTTCCAGGTTGGCGGTGGCTTCACCGATGAGGTCGCGGTAGTCGATGCGGTGACGAGCCAGACGCACAGCCGTGGTCGCAATCCGCTCGACGGCCTGGTCTTCATCCACCGGTGCGGTGAGTGTGACCGGCAGGGCGTCGAGCAGGTCGCGGACCTCGGGTTCGAGCTGGGTGCGACGCCACGAGGTGGTGAGCACATCGGTGGCGGTAGCTAGCAGCTCACGCTTGCGCTCGGGGCTGGTGGCGTGGGCCAGTTCTGCACGATGTAGGTCATGCGCACTGCGGTGACCGTCATCGGTGGCCACGATGCGGGCGAGGATGTCGTGGTGGTCTAGGGCGTGGTGTTCGCCGGACATATGCCAGTGCGCGTCCTCGGAATCCAGATCGATCCGGGTGTCTTCGGCAACATAGATATGGTTCTGCTTTTTGCCGCGCGTGAGTGCGACGTACAGGCCGCGTCGGTCGGTTTCCGGGCCGACGATGGCGCGGGTGATATCGACGGTGACTCCCTGGGCGCGGTGCACGGTTGCGGCGTAGCCGAGCTGGACATGCTCTGCGACGTACTGAGCCGGCAGGATCAGCGGCCGGCGGCGTTCTTGTGAGGTCACCTCGAGGGAGCCGTCCTGGCGGATGTGGGTGATGGTGAAGCGGTGGCCGTTGAGTACGCGCTGCCCACCAATGGTCTGGTTCCTGCGGGTGAGGATGACATCACCTCGTGCTGCCTGGTGTCCGGTGCCCAGGGTGATCTGGGGGCCGTCGGTGTCGATGAGGCCGCGCTGACAGCGGGCATCGCGGATGATCTGGTTGGCGGCGTCGACATCGGCTCGGGTGGAGGCGATGAGGATGCCGGTATGCCCTTCGGCTTCATCAGCCAGGTGGGCGTGGGCGGCGGCGGTGACCATATCGCTACGTGCGCCGTGGTGGACCCAGCCACGGGAGTGGTAGAGCTTAAGGCCGGTTGCGTCACCGTGGCGTATGGCCAGGCCGGCTGTGGCTTGGGCGGTGTCTGCGCCCATGCGCATGACCTGGTCGAGTTCGACCGACTGGTCACGTTTGACCAGGGTGCGGAAGAGTCCGCCGGTTTCTACGGCGTCGAGCTGGTGGGGGTCACCGACCATGCGGACTACGGCACCGGAGGCCTGGGCGATCTCCACCAGTGCTGCGAGGTCGGCGGTGGTGGCCATGCCGGCTTCATCGAGCAGGAGCATGTCACCGGGTTTGAGGGTGATGCCGAGGTGGTCGAGGCTGCGTGGGTGGTCGCCGACCATGCCGCGCCAGCGGTAGGTGAGCGAGGCCAGGGTGTGGGCGGGGGTGTTGATGTCGTGCCCGAGTTGCTGGGCGGCGGTCGCCGAGGGGGCCAGGGCGATGACCTGGTGGCCCTGGTCCTGCCAGATGCGGGCGACGACGGCCATGGATGCGGTTTTGCCGGTACCGGCCGGGCCCACACCGGCGGTGAGCTGGGCGCCGGATTCCGTCAGGTGGGAGACCAGAAGTTTCTGGCCTTCGTTGAGCTCGAACCCGGACGTGGTGGCATGCTCCGACAGTGCCTGGGTGACGCTGGTGCGGGTGGCGATGTGTGCGGTCGGTTCCCCGACCGCGTCGAGCACAATCGACTCTTCCGCCAGGGTGGCTGTGGCGGTGAGCATCTCGGCGTCGTGGTCCTGGTCGATGGCGCGGCCATCGGCATGCAGCAACGCGGCCGGGAGTATCTGATCAGCCGGTGGGGTGAGCGCGACGATGAGGTGTTCGCGGGCGAAGCGGACGGTATCGTGACGTACCTGTTCGGCGGTGTCCTCGTCGGGGAAGCGCCATTGGTTCATGCGCATGGTCACTGAGGTGGTCAGGTGGCGCTGGTAGAACTCCGCGCGTCTGGTGCGGGTGTCTTCGGTGGCCTGATGCGCCAGATGAGCGACCGCCTCCTCATAGGCTGTGGTGCCTGCAGGAGGGAACATCTCACGCGCCGATGCCTGCTTGGCAAGACGGGCCGCGGACAGGTGCTGGCCGCCTGCCATGGTGGCCCACTGGGCGCGGTGATCTTCCAGCGACTGGGCGGGCTTTTTCGCATCCCGGGTATCGAGAATGGCCTGCTGCCACAGGCCGTAGCGCACCCGATCCGACGGCGCATGCCCGTGGGTTGCGGCATACTCTGCGGCGTAGCGCTCGTAGACCGGCCGGGCCATGGTGCGACGCGAGGAGAAGTGTTCGATGAGACCGTCATCGATGCCGGCGACCTCCCACACCGGCGCCTTCTCATCGACGGTCACGCGGGGTCGAAACTCCAGCCCGAGGCGCTGCGTGAGGCGTTGGTTGAGCAGCTGCTGGTAGCGCTGACCCACGAGGGCTGAGTTCTTCAACAAGTGCGAGGCGTCGATGCTGCGCCACTTATCCGCCTCCGCCTTCGTCATCCCGGGTGTGGTCGGGTCGGCCTGGACTTTGTTGGAGATCAAACAGTGGGTGTGCAGGTCCGGGTCGCCTGCTCGGGTGTCGAAGTGGACGAAGGTGGCTGCGATCATGCCGCGTGCACGGATCTGTCGTTCGCCACGATGACCGGTGCGGGTGAACAACACGTGGTCTTCGATCCAGGACAGGCAATCGGTGACCGTCTCCTGGTGGATCTCCTCGATTGCCTGGCGGGTGGCATCGTCGCCCAGGGCCCAGAGGACGGAGACGGATTTCTGCGGCGAAAACGTCAGATCCACCCCCGAGGTGGCCTGCTTGACGTTGTTCTTCTCATCATTCAGCCAGGCCAGCACTTCCCGCGGGGAACTGGTGGTCAGTCCCTGTGCGGTTTCGTAGTGGGGGCGGGCGATCTCCAGGCCGATGATGTTGCGTTCCTCGGTGCTGGGACGACGTCCCCGAGCGGTGAGAAACTCCGCCTCGGCCGCCTTGACCGCCTCGAGCACCGGTACGCCCTTGGTGTAGATGGGGAAGCGCCGACCGAGCTGGACATCCTTGAGGGATGCGCCCTCGTGGAGCATCTTGTGGTCGGCGTCCGGGTGCAGGCCTTCACCATAAAGTGCGGCCATCTGCGCCTCACCGACAGCCACACCAGAACCGATGGTGGTAGCACCCAGGCCGCCGATCCCTTTGCCGAACCAGCGCCCGGGCGGGGTGCCGGTGGCCTGGTAGTAATCAGACAGCGAGGTGCCGGCACTTCCGGTGTCGTCGTGGGCGGCCACAGAGTCAAGGAGATAGGCGTATCCATCTCCCGCGTTGACCACCCGAACTGACATCATGGCTTCGAGCTTACGGTGATTGGTGGGGCGCTGAAAGGCGAGGGGAAAGGCGGCGCTGTGAGCTGGGAAAACCGACAGTCAGATTATCTGCAATAGGTGTGTAGCGGTTTATTTAGCTAGAGCGTAGCGAGAGGCCAAGGGCTATGACGGGGACCGGTGAGGACATGAGTGGGCGAGCAGAGGGGCGGCGGGTGTCGGGCGGGTGCGCTAGGGTCGAACCCAGGAACAGGAAACGACGCGTGCGAGATGCAAGGGGAGTGGTTGATCATGGCTGTAGCTCGTAAAGGAACACTCAATGCCCGCCAGCGGGCACGCCTGGCCGTGCAAGCGGACCAGGACAAGATCAAGCGTCAGGTCGATCTGTTCACCGAAGCACTCACCGCGGTGGATGCCCGGGACCAGGCAGAGATCCGCCTGGGACAGGCGCTCAACGAGCTGCGCGGGATGGGGCTGTCTCGCGCCGATATTGCGGACCGATCAGGGCTGACCCCGCGGGAGATATCCGCGGCGATGCGGGCCGCCACCGACGCTGAGACCCTCGATGAGGAGGCGGTAGTTGAGGTCGGAGAAGGCGACGTGGAGGTGACCTCAGATGGCGGGGCAGACGGGTCCCACGACGGGCACGTCTCTGCCCATGGGGGAGACGACCTGGACATCACCGGCGATGCAGACAGTGACCCCGAGGCCGCGCATGCTGGCGACCGCGCCCACGCGCAGTAGCGCATCGACGGAGTAGTGATCTGTGCTTGACGACGGGCTGTTTCCCGCACCCCCAGCCATACCCAGACGGTCCGGTTCTGGCTCGCGGGTACCGGTCATCCCCGACCCCGATCTGCCACTGAGCAAGCGTGCCCAGCAGCGCTTCTGGAAACACGTTGTCCGCGGGGATGACGACCGGTGTTGGATCTGGGTCGGGGCGATCTCCTCGCCTGATGGCTACGGCCGATTCACCTGGCAACAGGACCGCCGGAGACGTACTGTCTCCGCCCACCGCGTAGCCCTGATGATCGCCCACGGCGGGGAACTTCCCGTCGGCCTGGTCGGGGAGCATTACTGCTGCGAACCCTTGTGCGTCCGCGTCGGCGAGGGGCATCTTCGGTTAACCACCCAGGCCATCAATCTCGCCCGGGCCGTGGCGCTGGGCCGGCACTCCTCCAACCACGAAGTCGTCGCCAGCTTTGATCGCGCAGCCCGGTCCTTCCGCGTCCGGGACGCCGTGCTCGATGGGTGGAATGAGCAGGCTCTCCGGGCCGCCCAAGGAGGCCTTCCAGCCGCCGAGGATCAACCTGGGTTATGGTGACCAAGGGAAGAAACAGCAGCGCCTCAAACCGTCATGGATGGGGTGCTGTTGTTTGTGTTGGGTTCCGGTCAGAGACCCTAGTGGGTGCGGTACCTGGAAGCACCCACTAGGGCGTCCAGGATGATCTCGCACGCCCGAAGGAGCCATGGAGATACTGGGGTGATTTCCTCACCGGATGCAGTGCCCCGCACCCGCATCCGTGTGGAAGCAAGAACGAGCCGGGGCCGGCGCAGGTTTCCCTCCGGACGGGTCAGAAGGCCTGGCCGCTGAGGAAAACCTCCAGGAAAATACGGGCCCCATCATCCTCACGTCGAGCCTGGCGCAGCGCCTCCAGATCAGCGCTAGGTTCCAGCTCATCGAGCAGTTCCAGCTCATCGAGCAGTTCCAGCTCATCGAGCAGTTCCAGGTCCTCGACGGACACCATGGCTGCCACGGTCTTACTGTGGCGGGTCACGGCCGCACGTTCACCGGCAAACCTCACCCGGTTGACGACCTCTCCCAGGTCTCTACGCAGCTCTCCCAGGAGACTGCGGACAGCTTCTTCACCGTGGCGGACACGCCCTACTCCCAGCAGGTGAAACGTTGGCTCGCGCGGCGATACGGACTGCTGTGCCGGGTAACATCGGCGACACGGTGGCATGTTTGTAGAGCCATAGCAGCCCAATGCGGTTCGGTATTACCGCCGGGAAACTGATCCGATCTCAGACTGCCCCGTAGATACGAGGAAGCCATGCCCCGGATGTCGACCGCAGAAGCGTTGTTCTGCCGCAGTGCACTGTGGCATTTTCTGGCCCCGAGGATGATTCCCTGGGCGACTCAGGACTGCTCCCTCGCTGGACGCGTTCTGGAGATCGGCGGTGGCAGCGGAGCGATGGCTGAAGCAATCATCCACTCCCACGGGCAGGTGAACCTCACAACGACCGACGTCGATCCGGCCATGGTCCAGGCCGCGCAGCGATCCCTCGCAGGACTGCCCATTGAGGCACGTCAGGCTGATGCCACTGCCCTGCCCTTTGCAGACGAGTCCTTCGACATGGTGGTGAGCTTTCTCATGCTCCATCACGTGGTCGAGTGGGAGCAGGCGGTGGCTGAGGTGGCTCGGGTCCTGCGCCCAGGCGGGTTGTTCGTGGGATATGACCTGCTCTCCTCGCGCGTCGCGGGCTGGCTTCACCGGGTCGATGGCTCCCCGCACCGCCTCATCGAGGCCGATGCCTTCGAATCCGCCCTGGAACAAGCTGGTCTGGACCCACTCCGCCTTCGCTCCACTGGCGGGGGTCTGGTCCTGCGGTTCGTAGTACACAAGTCGAGTATCACCGACCACAACCCGAGTAACTCTGGGCACGGTACGTAGCTGCTTCGCGAAGATAAGCTCTAACCAATGAGACCAGGTCATCCCCGGTGACGATGACCGGTGCGGGATTTGGTGTGGGGCTCATTTCGCATCCTGATGGCTATGGCCGGTTCACCCGGCAGACAAGCGGGCCACGATGTACCGTCTCTGCCCACTCAGAGGACATCCGCCACGCCGTCTAGAGCGGCCGTCACCAAGGGAACATCCCCGTCACGGGCAGCCACCACCGGTGGGATGCTCCTGACTCGTCCGCGACGTCGTCCGCCAGGGATGGAACGACCACGCCTACCGACTGGCCCGACAGGTGCTCACCCAGGACGAGGACTAACTCGTCCTAGGGCAGAAACCAAAGAGGTAAGCACCCAGGGACCTCAACCAGATGGTGGAGGAGCCCGGGGTGCTGAGGTTGCGGTTGGTGGGTCTTACTCTGCCGGGGCGATCTCGCTTTCGGTGACCCACTTGTGATTGGTCATGGTCATCCCGTCGACGGTGAGATCAACCATGTAGACCGTCTCATCCGTGGAATAGTCGATGGTGGCCTCCACACCCTTCATTCCCGACATGTGCTCGGCATCCAAGACGACCTCGGACCCCTCCGGCAGGGGGGCCTGGCCCGGATCGACAAGCTCCTCGTGGACCACCCACCGGTGGTCGGTGACCGGGTCCCCGCCGTCGGTGGGGGTGTAGCTGACCGAGTAGGTCGTGGTGTCAAACGCACCGGCGATCGTCGCCTCAGCACCCTCCATGCCCGGCATGTGGTCCGCGGTGAGGACGACCTCGGTGTCCACCGGGTAGGTGGGATTTTCCTCTGCTGCGATCCCTGCCGGGGGTTGCCCACCATCAGCCGGATGGTCATGGCCCTCTGCACCCATCTGATCGTTCATGCCAGTCTCCTCGGAGGACTGTGTGGCCGTCTCCGAGGTGGTGGTGGTCGTGGTCTCGGGGGCATCGGATGCAGTGTCGTCCGTGCAGGCGGCCAGGGCCAGGGAGGAGGTCAGGGCGAGGGCGGCGAGGGCAATGGTGCGCTTCATGATAATGCTTTCTAGGTTTCTTGGTTGGTGCAGGAGCTGAGACTCAGCGAGGGATGGTGCTTCAAGTGCGTCGTGGTTTATCACTCCTCCTGCTCGATAGGTGCCACTGGGTGGAGGCTGTGGGTAGGGCAGCGTCCGGCTCTTGGGAGCCTGTGGCCGACCCACTCGGCGTAGCTACGGCCGAGCATTCGCCACGTTACTTAGGGAGTTTCTAGCGGCTGGTAGCCGCTAGGTGGAGGTTGGGGTTCTTCATGAAATCTTCATGGTCCAGCCCGTGATTCCGGCCAGTCGGGCCTCTAGGGTCGAGGGTGTGGGCCGGTCGGCTCGACCGGCCCGCCTTTCCGGACCGAATTGAGATATGGAGCACGACATGACCCATCACGTACGCGCCATGCTGGAGACCCACCCGAAGGACCTAGGCCAGATCGACAAGGACAAACTGGCCGAATGCATCACCGCCTGCTTCGAGTGCGCCCAGACCTGCACCGCCTGCGCGGATGCCTGCCTGGGTGAGGACATGGTCGCGGAGCTGACCACCTGCATCCGCCTCAACCTCGACTGTGCTGACATCTGTACGGCCACCGGCCGGATGCTCTCCCGGCCCACCGACTGGAATGTCACCCTTATCCGCTCCGTCCTGGAGGCTTGTCGTACTGCCTGCCAGGCCTGTGGAGAAGAATGCGCCCGCCACGCTGAGATGCACGAGCACTGCACGGTCTGCGCCGAGGCCTGCCGCCGGTGCGAGCAGGCCTGTACTGAGCTGCTGGCCACCTTGGACTAACCCCGACCCACGACCACGCTCACTGTTTCCGCCATATCTTTCCTATGCAGGGGTTTTCGACCTCCCGGAACATTGTGAACGAGACGTTGCTCCAGCACTAGTCTTCCGCTCCTGCGGTTTTGGCCACGAAGTGCAGGGCAGTAGCTCAGATCATCGACAATCCGAGGGAAAGCACAGAGGACATGATAAATAACACTGCTAGAACGCACTCTGATGGTGGTGTCCTGACACCGACCGAACTCACCCACCTTCACGCCTGGTGGCGAGCAGCGAACTATCTGTCCGTCGGACAGATCTACCTGATGGACAATCCCCTACTGCGCGAGCCGTTGCAGCCCGAACACATCAAACCTCGATTGTTGGGGCACTGGGGCACCACCCCGGGGTTGAACTTCATCTACGCGCATTTAAACCGCAGCATCATCAAACGCGATCTCAACATGATCTACATCATGGGCCCCGGCCATGGCGGTCCAGGCCCGGTGGCGGCGGGATGGCTGGAAGGGACCTACAGCGAGACCTACCCAGACGTGGGCCAGGACCTGGAGGGGATGAAACAGCTGTTTAAGCAGTTTTCCTTCCCCGGGGGTATTCCCAGCCATGTGGCTCCGGAAACCCCTGGCTCCATTCACGAAGGGGGGGAACTGGGATACGCTCTCTCACACGCCTACGGGGCAGCCTTCGACAACCCCGACCTTATTGTTGCGGCCGTGGTGGGCGACGGGGAGGCGGAAACCGGCCCGCTGGCAGCCAGCTGGCACTCCAATAAGTTCATGAATCCCGCACGCGACGGAGCCGTTTTGCCGATCCTGCACCTCAATGGCTACAAGATCGCTAGTCCCACCGTCCTGGCACGGATTGACCATGACGAGTTGGACGACTTGCTGCGCGGCTACGGGCATACTCCCTACTACGTTGAGGGTCACGATCCGGAACAGATGCACCAGGATTTCGCCCGAGCACTGGACACCTGTCTTGATGACATTCGGGAGATCCAGCACCGTGCCCGCGAAAGCGGAGAGACGGAAAGGCCCCGCTGGCCGATGATTGTGCTGCGTTCCCCCAAAGGATGGACCGGCCCGGCCGAAGTGGACGGGCAGGACGTGGAAGGGTCCTGGCGCTCCCACCAGGTTCCCTTCAGTGCGGCACGGGAAAACGATAGCCACCGGAAGATCCTGGAGGACTGGTTGCGCAGCTACCGCCCGGAGGAGCTCTTCGACGACTCCGGGGAACCGGTCGAAGAGGTCCGCATTCTGCACCCTCCCGGGGACAGACGGATGAGTGCCAACCCCCATGCCAATGGCGGCACTTTATTGCGGGACCTGCGGATACCCGATTTCCGCGACTATGCTGTCCCGGTAGAACAACCCGGGACCGGTCAGGTTGAGGCAACCCGAGTGCTCGGGCAGATGCTTCGGGACATTCTGGCTACAAATCTGCACAATTTTCGTGTCTTCGCCCCGGATGAAAACAACTCCAACCGCCTGACAGCGGTTTTGGAGGCCACGGACCGGGCCTGGAACGTCGGAACAGTCCCCGGGGATGATCATCTGGCCCGTGATGGGCGAGTCATGGAAATCCTGTCCGAGCACACCTGCCAGGGTTGGCTGGAAGGCTACCTGCTCACCGGTCGGCACGGGTTCTTCTCCTGCTATGAGGCCTTCATCCATATTGTGGACTCGATGTTTAACCAGCATGCCAAGTGGCTGGACACGACCAATGGCATCCCGTGGCGCAGGCCGATCGCCTCCTTGAACTATCTGGTGACCTCCCACGTCTGGCGGCAGGACCACAATGGTTTTTCCCATCAGGATCCCGGCTTCATCGACCATGTGCTCAACAAGAAACCCGAGGTCATCCGGGTATACCTACCACCGGACGCGAACACGCTGCTGTCGGTGGCCGACCACTGTCTGCGCAGCCGTCAGTATGTCAATGTCATCGTCGCCGGCAAACAGCCACAGCTGCAATACCTAGACATGGACGACGCCATCGTTCACTGCACCAAGGGCATCGGCATCTGGGACTGGGCCAGCACACACCCGGACACGGAACCGGATGTGGTGCTGGGTTGTGCCGGGGACGTTCCCACCATGGAGACCCTCGCCGCCGTGGACCTTTTGCGCTCCCACTTCCCGGATCTGTCCATCCGGGTGGTCAACGTCGTAGACCTCCTTCGGCTGCAACACGAGTCCGAAGGCCCGCACGGGCTGTCGGACACCGACTTCGACGCGCTGTTCACCACGGACAAGCCAGTGATCTTCGCCTACCACGGTTATCCGTGGTTGATCCACCGGCTCACCTACCGGCGGACCAACCACGGCAACTTCCACGTTCACGGCTTTAGAGAGGAAGGCACCACGACGACACCGTTCGATATGTGCGTACTCAACCGGATCGACCGGTTCCATCTGGCCATGGCTGTGATTGACAGAGTGCCCCGGCTCAAGGACGTGTCGGCCACCGTGCGCGAAAAATTCAAGAACGCCTTGATCGAACACCACCAGTACATCCGCACCCACGGCGAAGACATGCCGGAAATCAGCAACTGGCAATGGTCAGCTGTCCCCGGCCCCGGCCTTCGATGCGAGCAGGAAGCACGAGAGGAACCGGTCTAACATGGCACCGTCACATCCTCGGAAGACATCACCGCCCTTGTCGTCGAATCATCTCGCCACTTTGCCCTATGATGCGGTGCTGTTCGACATGGACGGGGTCGTTACCCGGACTACCAGCGTGCATGCGGCGGCCTGGAAGGAGCTCTTCGACTCCGTCCTGGCCGACTCCAGATCCGGAGTGGGAGCGGATACGCCACCGTTCGACGCCGACCGGGACTACCGGCTTTACGTGGACGGACGCAGCCGCGAAGACGGCATCCGCGCCTTTGTGACCTCCCGCGGCATCCGGCTTCCCACCGGCAGCCCGGGGGACGGACCGGATGCCTGGTCTGTCGCCGGACTGGGGTCCCGTAAAAATGACCTGTTCCTGGCCGCGTTGGCCCGTGATGGTGTCAGTGTTTATCCCGGAGCCGTGGCGCTGCTGGAACGTCTGCGCGGCGGCGGCATCCCCGTGGGCCTCGTCACAGCCAGCCGTAACGCGCAGGCTCTGTTGGAGGCCGCGGGCCTGGAGTCGGCGTTTGATGTGATCGTTGACGGCCTGGTGGCCGCGGATCAGGGTTTGCCCAGCAAGCCGGATCCGGCGATGTTCCTCGAGGCGGCGCGTCGACTCGGTGTGTCCCCGGAGCGTGCCGTGGTCATCGAGGATGCTGTGTCCGGGGTCAAGGCAGGCCGCGGTGGCGGTTTCGGACTGGTGGTGGGGATCGATCATGCCGGGTACCGGGAGCAACTGGAGGCGGCGGGTGCCGACGTCGTCCTGGGTGATGTGGGCCAGTTGGATCTGGGTGCATTGCGCACCGATCCCTGGCTGCTGGTTTACGAGGGATTCGACCCGGCCCACGAGGGGCATCGGGAGGCTCTGACCGCCCTGGGCAATGGTTACATGGCCACGCGCGGTGCGCGTCCGGAGCGCCGCGATGACGGGATCCACTATCCGGGGACCTACCTCTCGGGTGTCTACAACCGAACTACCGGCATCATCCACGGCCGCGAACTGGAAGAAGAGCACCTGGTCAACATCCCCAACTGGCTGCCGGTCGACGTCCGCATCGGCGACGGTCCCTGGTGGTCCACCGGAGAGATGGAGGTCTCCGAGGATCGCAGCGAACTTGACCTGCGCCGCGGTACGCTCACCCGCCGGGCCACCCTCACCGGCCCCGGGAACGCCCAGCTTATCGTGGTGCAGCGGCGGCTAGTCTCGATGGACAATCCCCACCTGGCGGCGCTTCAAACCACTGTGACGGCACAGGGGTTCAGCGGTACGGTCGGCATCCGGGCCGGAATTGATGCGCAGGTCACCAACACCAACGTCCGTGACTACATCGGCAGCGGGCAGGCTCACCTGACGAACGCCGTCGTCACCGACACAGACGAGGACACCGTCCTGTGTGAGGTGGAGACCAACCAGAGCCAGATCCGGATCGCCCTCGCGGTGCGCACAGAGTTCCCTGGCCGGGAAGTAACGGCCAGTGACGTTAACAATGGTGGCGGGAGATACCTACGGAACTGTGATGTTCAGCTGATCGACGGGGAAACAGCCACGATGACCAAAACCGCGGCGATAGTAACCTCCCGGGATGCGGCGATCTCCTCGCCGGGAGAAGCAGCGCTCACCGAGCTCTCCCACAATGCGGGCGACTTCGACACCCTGCTCCACAACCATGAAGCAGCCTGGCGTCGCCTGTGGGATCGTTTCGGGGTCACCTTCGACGGGGACCGCCAGTCCCGGCTGATACTCAACCTGCACGTGTTCCACCTACTGCAGGCAATATCAGAGCACACCGCCGAGCTGGATGCCGGGGTGCCGGCCCGGGGCCTGCACGGGGAAGGATATCGCGGGCACATCTTCTGGGATGAACTGTTCGTCCTGCCCGTTATCGGGCTGCGGCTGCCTCAGGTAAGCCAAGCACTTCTGGAGTACCGGTGGCAGCGGCTGGACGCTGCGCGGGCCGCCGCCTGGGCGCAGGGTCTCAAGGGGGCACTGTTCCCGTGGCAGAGCGGCAGCGACGGGCGGGAGGAGACACCCCAGTGGCTATACAATCCACGATCCGCCCGGTGGATGCCGGACAACTCCAGTCGGCAGCGCCACGTCGGTCTGGCCATCGCCTACAACGCCTGGCAGTATTTTCAGGCCACGGGTGACCGAGACTGGCTGGCCACCCGCGGAGCGGAACTGATCATCGAGATAACCAGGATGTTTGCCTCACTGGTTACCTACGATGACTCCACCGGAAGACATCACCTTACCGGGGTGATGGGGCCAGACGAATACCACGATGGCTATCCGGATCATCCCGGAGAGGGCCTGACCGATAATGCCTACACCAACATTCTTCTCTCCTGGGTTTGTGAACGGGCGACCGACGCTCTCCGGGAACTGGCCGGCCACCAAGAACATGACCTCATCGACCGATTGCAGATCACCCCCGACGAAATCCACCACTGGTCCCAGCTGAGCAGCTCCCTGACCGTCGCGTTCCACGCCGACGGGATCATCAGTCAGTTCGACGGGTATGAGGACTTGCTGGAATTGGACTGGGCGCGATACCGGGCGAAGTACGGCAACATCGGTCGGTTAGACCTCATCCTGGAAGCCGAAAACGACACCACCAATCGGTATAAACTGGCTAAACAGGCCGATGTCCTGATGCCCATCTATCTGTTGGGGCCAGCCGGTGTCATCAACCAACTCGGCAGGCTCGGTTATTCTTTCTCCGATACTGACCTGAAACGCACCGTAGAGTACTACGTTTCCCGCAGCTCAGAAGGATCCACACTCAGCCGAGTGGTCCATTCTTCAGTGCTCTCCCGCTTCAACGAAGACCGGGCCTGGGCCCTTTTCCGCGAAGCCCTTGTCGCGGACCTGGATGACACCCAGGGGGGAACCACACGCGAAGGAATTCATCTGGGTGCAATGGCAGGCACGGTGGATATCCTCACCCGCTCTTTCGCCGGTCTCCAAACCGAAGCCAACGCCCTCACCTTCGCTCCCCGACTGCCTACCCACCTGGGAAAAGTGGAATTCCAGATCCAGTACCGCGGACACCTGATCGATGTTGCCCTGGGCATCGATAGTCTCCTGATCCGACTACACCCCAGTACTGCGCCACCCATCTACGTGGGGAGCGCGGGAGCGTATGTGGAACTCGCCGGTGGGGAGTCAACGGACCTATTCGAGGCACGACGCGGCCTGCAGAACAAATCTACCCCGGACCTAACCAGGTGAGAAAACCCATGATGTCTACCAAGCAGGCCGAAGCCAGGAGCATGACCGGTTCCCTTCGGCGGAGAGCACAGCTGCCGAAGACCCACGCTGGCCGGGCACCACCGGGGAAGAACCGTCATGACGCAGATCCTCGGTATTTACCTAACTGGACTGGAACCGTACCGGGATACGACAACGAGCACAGTTGCCTGGGACCGAGGCACAGTGGGCTCCACGACATGGTCACAACTCGCTAGGCGGAAGGACGTTTCATGGACGTAGGAAAATACGACAAGGTCAGGGCCGGTACCGGCTTCATCGCGGCGTTGGATCAAAGCGGGGGCAGTACCCCGAAAGCGCTGAAACTTTACGGGATCAACGAGGACGCCTACTCCAGTGGGGAGGAGATGTTTGCTCTGGTGCATAAGATGCGCACTCGCATCATTACCAGCCCCAGTTTCGACGGTGACCGGATCCTCGGGGCGATTTTGTTCGAGGACACAATGGACCGCGACATCGGGGGAATGCCTACAGGGGATTATCTGTGGAAAGTCAAAGACATTGTGCCGTTCCTCAAGATTGACAAGGGCCTGGCGGAAGAAACCCACGGGGCTCAGGTCATGAAGCCCCTCCCTGATCTGGACAACCTGCTCGAGCGTGCGGTAAGCAAGCACATGTTCGGCACCAAAATGCGCTCGTTCATCAGGCTTCCCGGGCAGGGGGTGGACGCTGTCGTGGCGCAGCAGTTCGCGATCGCTCAGCAGATCCTCCGGTTCGGTCTGGTACCCATTGTCGAGCCTGAGGTCGACATCCACAGCCCCCGGAAGATCGAGGTAGAAGACCAGCTCCGGGTGACCCTGCGCAAAGAGCTGGACCAGTTGAAGGAGGACCAGGCGGTCATCCTTAAACTGACGCTTCCGGAAACTGATGACTTCTACCGCGAGTTCGTGGAACATCGGCGGGTGATCCGGGTGCTGGCACTATCGGGCGGCTACTCACGCGCGGAAGCTAACGCTCGCCTGGCACGCAACCCAGGGATGATCGCCAGTTTCTCCCGCGCCCTGACCGAAGGGCTCACTCTCACCCAGGATGACGGCGAATTCGACGCTGTCCTGGCGGAAACAATCGGCACCATCGCGGAAGCCTCACGCACCTGAGTACGCCTTCAAAGAAGGCGCGGTGCAGCTGATCACCTGTTCGTACGGCGGTGCCCGACCCAGATCGCTCATACCTGGGTCGGGCACCGCCGTGGGTGTCTGCTGCGTGAATCAGCTGGTGGGCGCAGGGGAGACAAAGTCCGCGCGCACCCCCAGGGCACGGTCGGTGCGCTGGATGGATTCATCACCGTCTTCCACGGTGCTAGCCAGGGCACGGATCGCGTCGATGTTCTCGGGGACGACGATGGCCTGGTTGTCGACCGTGTACGTCAAGAACAACTCATTGCCCTGGACGGTCAGGATGTCCTCCCAGATGGCGACCTCATACATATCGCCCCGTGGCCGGCCTAGATCTCGCATCAACTCGACGGTGCTGTTGACCGCCACGATTCCATCGGAGCGTCGCACGAAAGCGATCCGCGGCATCGCCTTCAACGCCTCGAGAACCTCTTCTGTGTCTGCCGGACGGGTCAGCTCGATGGTCCAGAAATGCAGGTGGTTGTGGGTGTGTGCTCCCTTGGCCGCCATGGTCACCACATCCAGGTCGGGGACCACCGATTGGGCGTCCGGGCCCTGATGGCTGGGGATATTGCCTTCGGGAACGATGGTGTTCATGATCCCTGAGTGATCGGATTCCCACGGATCGGTGGCCCGTCGGACGAGCACTCCGCGTGCTTTGGACAGCAACCCAGCGTTCTTGAGTGCGGTAAGGGTGCGGACAGTGCCGGTGGTGTTGCAGGAAACCACGCGGGTGGTGTCGCGTCCGAGGGTGGAACTGTAGTTGGCGTTGGCCACAAAGGAGTGTCCGGTGAGACTGTGCTTCTCCCCGCCCTGGAACACGGACTTGACTCCATGCGTGCGGTAGAGGTCGAGGTTGCCGGCCCCGATTTTGGCCGGGGTGCAGTCCACCACGACGTCAGCGTCATCAAGTAGATCCGGTAGGTGCCCGGCGACGGGGTAGCCGGCAGCGCTCATCTCTTGGTGGGATTTTTCGGTGGAAGCATAGACCGGGATGCCCAGTGTGATGGCGGTGGCGACCCGATAATCGGTGGTGACGTCGCTGACACCGAGGAGTTCCATGTCCTCCTGGGCTCTCACCGCGTCGGCTACCCGTTTGCCGATGACGCCGTACCCGTTTACTGCAACCTTGATCCTAGTTGGCATATTCTTTGTCCTTCCCGAGAATTCTGGTTTGACCCGATGGTCGTATCGTCGTGTTTCTCATCTGGGGTGGTCAGGCAATGTCCTTGTTTAGAGCTTGTTGAGCATCTGCTCCATCTCGGCGATCTCGGCCTCCTGGTCTTCAATGACCTGCTCAGCCAGAGCGATGGCCTGCGGGTTCTGGCCATCAGTGACCTCATCGCGAGCCATGTCGACCGCGCCCTCATGGTGGGCGGTCATCTGCTCAAGGTAGAGCCGGGCAGCCTCGGTGCCCTGGGCGTCCTCGAGGGCTGTCATGTCCTCCTCGCTCATCATTCCACTCATCCCGCCATGGTCCATCTCACCCATATCACCGGTGACCGGATCTTCTTCCCAGGTCTCGAGCATGGTATTCATCCGGTCGATCTCCGGGCCCTGGGCATCGATAACACCCTGGGCGAACTCGATGACCTCGGCCGGGATATCGTCCTTGGCCAGGAGGATTTCACTCATCTCCACGGCCTGTTGGTGATGCGGGATCATCATCTGCGCGAACATGATGTCCGCGTCATTGTGCTCGGCGGAGACCTCTCCGGCCGCCCCCGTCTCTGTCTCAGGATCCGTGGTGGCCCCGGTCGTTTCGGTGGTGTCGGGGGCGGACGTAGTGGCGATGGTCGTGGTGTCGGTGTTTTCTCCCTCAGTGTTATCTGCGCAGGCGGACAACACCAGGGTGGAGGTCAAGGCGAGAGCGGCGATGGTGATGGTGCGCTTCATGGGGGTTCCCTTTCGGAGGTTGTGTATGGGGGGGGGGAGTCGATGAAGGATTGAAAGTCAGCGGACGGTGGCTGCAGAGCTCACAGCAGCCTTCTCCTCCTTCCGGTCGGTCGGAGCCAGGTGAGCCGGGTCCAGGTCGATCCGGCGTAGCAGCTGAGCGTTGAGGGCGACGATGATCGTGGACAGGGACATCAAGATGGCGGCGGCCGCCGGGGGAAGCAGCACACCGATGGGGGCGAGCACACCGGCGGCCAGCGGAACGGCCACGATGTTGTACCCGGTCGCCCAGACCAGGTTCTGGACCATCTTGCGGTAGCTGGCATGGGAGAGCTCGATCATCGACAGCACGGCCCGGGGATCATCACTGGCCAGGACCACCCCGGCGGACTCCATCGCCACATCTGTACCCGCGCCAATCGCAATACCGACCTCGGCCCGGGCCAGGGCCGGGGCGTCATTGACACCGTCGCCGACCATGGCCACGCTCAGACCGCGCTCCTGCAGCTGGGTGACCTTGGTGTCCTTGTCCTGCGGCAGAACCTCGGCGAAGACCTCATCGATCCCCAGATCCTTGCCCACTGCCTGGGCGACCTGGGTGGCGTCACCGGTGATCATCGCCACCTTCACCCCGCGGGCCTGCAGGGCGCGTACCGCCGCGCGGGATTCGGGGCGGATTTTGTCCTCCACTGCCACCGCACCGATGATCTCACCGTCGCGGACGACATGGAGCACTCCGGCACCTCGCTGTGCCCAGGAACCGGTGATGTCGGTGAGCTCACCCGGGGTGGTCAGATTGAACTCGCGTAGCATGTTCGGCCCGCCCACGAGGATTTCGGCACCGTCGACGGTGGCCCGGATCCCGCGGCCGGAGGCGGCGGTGAAACCGGTTGCGCGCAGCTGACGCTGCGAGGCCTCGGGGTGGGCGGCAGCGGCAGTCACGATCGCGCGGGCCACGGGGTGCTCACTATCGGCCTCAGCGGCGGCGGCCAGGGCCAGCAGCTCACCCTCGGCGATACCCGTGGCCGGAGCCACGCCGGTGACGGCGTGTGCGCCTTCGGTCAGGGTGCCGGTCTTGTCGAAGAGCACGACGTCGATGGTGCGCATGTGCTCGAGTGCCATGCGGTCCTTGATGAGCACCCCGGATTTCGCGGCGCGCTCGGAGGAGATCGCGATGACCAGCGGGATGGCCAGGCCCAGGGCGTGCGGGCAGGCGATGATCAGCACGGTCACGGCGCGGACTACCGCATCGTCGGGGCTGCCGATGATGGTCCAGACCACGGCGGTGATCAGGGCCGTGATCAGGGCGAACCAGAACAGGAAGGCTGCGGCTCGATCGGCCAGGGCCTGGGCCCGGGAGGAGGAGGCCTGGGCGTCGGCGACCATGCGCTGGATGCCTGCCAGGGCGGTGTCCCCACCGGTGGCCTCCACCCGGATACGGACGGTGTTGTCGGTGGCCACGGTGCCGGCCACCACGCGCTCACCGGTATCCCGGTAGACGGGTCGGGATTCGCCGGTGATCATGGCCTCATCGAATTCGGCCGCTCCGTCGATGATGGTCCCGTCGGCCGGGACGCGGGCACCGGCTCGGACCAGCACGACATCGTCGACGGTGAGCTCTGAGATGGCGACGGTGCGGGTGGTCCCGTCTTCCACTTTTTCGGCCTCATCCGGCAGGAGTGCGGCCAGGGCGTCAAGCGCGGAGGAGGCTGCACCAAGAGCGCGCATCTCCAGCCAGTGGCCCAGCAGCATGATGGTCACCAGCAGGGCCAGTTCCCACCAGAAATCCAGGTGGAATCCGCCAATCTCCAGGGTGGTGACCCAGGAGGCGAGGAATGCGACGGTAATGGCCATGGCGATCAGGAGCATCATGCCCGGTTGGCGGGATTTCAGCTCGGTCATTGCGCCCTTGAGGAAGGGGGTGCCGCCGTAGAGGAAGATGATCGTGCCCAGGACCGGAGGAATCCAGTAGGCTCCCGGAATCTCCGGAATACTGTATCCCAGTAGATCGGCGAACATCGGGCTGAAAAACACCACCGGCACCGACAGGATCAGCGACCACCAGAAGTATTTTCTGAACATCGCGGTGCTGTGACCGGCGTGGTCGCCGTGACTGTGGACCTGGTGCTCCTCATCCAGGGCCGAGTGCGGGTGTTCGTGCGGCATCGCCTGGCCGTGGGTGTCGGTATCCGCATGGTGCTCGTGACCGGCATGATCCGGGTGGTGGGTGTGGTCTGTTTCCGGGGCGGGGTGATCACCGTGGTGGTGGGGAGTGCTCATGAGGTTCCTTCCGCTCAACCCGGTCGGGGTCGAGATGATGGGCGAATCGATCAGGACAAGACGGTGTAGCCGGCCTCCTCGATGGCCCGGCGAACCATCTCCGGGGGTACGACACCGGTGACCGTGACGGTGGAAACACCACCAGCAGTGAGGTCAATCTGAACGTCGTCGACCTGGGGCAGGGCCTGAAGGGCCTGGGTCACGCTTTTCGCGCAGTGCCCGCAGGTCATGCCGGTGACCTGGTAGACGGTGGGAACATCGGGGCCTGCGTTGGTTTTCGTGGCGGCAGGGGCGGAGGAGGTTTTCACGGAAGGCGTAGAGGGGGCAGAGGGTGCGCAGCACCCACAGCCGTCGGAGGCCATCGGCAGCAAGGGGGGAGTCGGGGTGGTCATCGGATCGCTCCTTCGGATCGGTGAATCGGGCAAGGTCTCGCCTTTCACTATATACCCCTATGGGGTATATTTCGAGGGGTAGTGAGAATCGTTGTCTCATCGGGACGGTCGGCGCTCATCAGTGCGGTTCTTTCCGGGAGCAGCGGAAGAGCGATGGTGAAGATCGATCCGGCACCAGGTCCGGAAGAGGTAGCGGTGAGTGTCCCGCCGTGAGCTTCCACCAGCGCCCGGGAGATGGTCAGGCCGATACCAGAACCGCCGTGGTCCCGGTCGCGGGCGGTGTCCCCGCGGTAGAACCGCTCGAAGATGTGCCCCAGTTGGTCTGCAGTCATCCCGTCCCCGGTGTCGGTGACCTTGATGAGGACACTGTCGGCCCCTCGGCGGGCGGCACCGATGGTGACCTGACCGCCGGGCGGGGTGTGGCGCAGTGCGTTGGTCAGCAGGTTGCCCATGACCTGGCCGAAGCGTTGAGGGTCGACGACCACCCTGGCCGTGCCTGTGGCAGCCTCGACCTGCAACCCGACGCCCTTATCGACGTAGGATTCCTGAGCTGCTGCTGCGGTGGCGTGGAGGAGCTGGCCGAGGTCTTCCTCGGTCACATCCAGGTCCATCTGATTTTCCTGGGCCCGGGAGACATCGTCGATGTCCTCCACCAGCCGGGTCAGGCGAGTGAGCTGCTCCGCCATGACTGAGTTTGTGGCAAGGTCCCAGTCCACCACGCCGTCTTCCAGACCGTCGAGGTAGACCGACAGCACGGAGACCGGGGTGCGCATCTCATGCGCCAGATCCGAGAGCATCTGCCGTCGCAGGTCCTCGGTATGTTCGAGTCGATCAGCCATGGTGTTGAAGGCCTGGGCCAACGTGGTGACCTCGGGGCCTGCTTCTCCGGCGGGCACGCGGATACGGTAGTTGCCGGCCGTCAGGCTGGTAGCGGCGCGGGTGAGATCCTGCAGGGGGGTGCGCAGGCGACGCGATAACCACAGGCTGGCCAGCAGGGCGCTGATCAAGGCGGTGGGCAGGGCGACGGCCAGGGTGATCAGGTTGGCGTCCCGGTAGGCCTGCTCGGCATGGAACAGCTCCAGCGAGGGGTCCTCCCGGCCGGTCATCAACATATGATCATGGAACAGGGTCGGGCCCACCATCGTGGCCACGGCCGCGGCCACCAGCAGGCTAATCACCACGACCAACACCTGGGCGGCCAGGAAGCGGAAGGTCAGGCCGGGTCCGTGATTCATGGCTGCCCCACCCGGTAGCCCACGCCACGCACGGTGTCGATAAACCCCCGGCCCCGGGTGTCGGTGCCGAGCTTGCGACGCAAGTTGCCGATGTGGACATCGACGATGCGTTCATCACCGACCCAGGTGGTGTCCCAGACCTCGGTGACCAGGTCGTGGCGGGTCAGCACCTGGCCGGGGCGCAGGGCCAGGGCAACCAGCAGCTCGAACTCCGTGCGGGTGAGCTCCACGGTCGTCTCCCCCACCCGCACCTGATGGGCGACGGGGTCAAGGATGAGGTCACCAACGATCAAGGGGGTGGTCACCTGCGGTGGGGTGGTGCTGGTGCGCGGGCGGCGCAGCACCGCATGCACCCGGGTCACCAGTTCCCGGATGCTAAAAGGTTTGGTGATGTAGTCATCCGCCCCCAGGGTCAAACCGCTGATCTTGTCGTCCTCGCTGCCACGCGCGGTGAGCATGAGGATGTAGCAGTCCGAGAAGGTGCGGATCCGTCGGCACACCTCCAGGCCGTCGAGTTCGGGCAGCCCCAGATCCAGCACCACAACATCGGGGGAAAAGCGACGGGCCTCGTCCACGGCCTGGGTGCCGGTGTGCGCCTGGCGGGTGTCGAAGCCGGCCCGGATGAGGTAGGAGGCCACCATCTGAGCCAGGGGTTGTTCATCATCGACGACCAGCACCCGCCCCGGGGGCGTGGCGGTGGTCGGTGTGCGGTCAGCCATAGACCCCAGTATCGCTTCGGCCGGGGGGAATACCACCCTCGCTCAGTGCCCGGCGGGGAAATCTTCATCAAATCTTCAAACATCACCCTTCGACCGCCGTCACCCCTGTGCCCCACCCCGGGCCGGCGGCATCGCCTCCCCTGGTCAGTTCAGCAGGCGCCACCAGGGATTTCACTGCCTGCACCGCATACCCGGGGCGGGTAGAAGGACATCGCCCACGGCTGTGGGGTGGTGTCCCGGTGGTGACCCAGCCCACCGGAGTCACCCCCTTTTCGCCCTGTTATAAGGCTGTGAGCAGGGTTTTTGATTTCTGGGCCGTCAGGCACCCGTGCTAGATAAAGGTATGGCATCGACCTTGAGGCGGTGTCTTCTCACGGTCTTACCACGATCCAAGGAGATTGACGTGAAACGAGCAGCGATCGCAGCCGCCGCCCTTGCCCTCGCCCTCACGGGGTGTTCGGCCGCCGACCCGGAACCCACCGCCGACGGGACGGTGTCCCAGGATACATTCCTGACTACCCATGGCCTGGCCGCCATGGACGCGGTGGAGATCATTGATCACCTCGACCGGCAGAAGGTCACTGAGCGTCCCACGGATCTGATCGCCTCCGTGCGTGCCGATGAACTGCTGCTCTCGAGCGATGACCAGGAAGTCGTGGTCGATCTTCCCGACAATCAGACGTATGTCTCGGTTGCTCCGTATATCACCTCCACCCACGACTGCTTCTACCACAGCCTCACGACCTGCCTGGGGGAACTCGACAATGAGGATATCCAGGTCACGATCACCGATGAGGCGACCGGTGAGGTGCTGGTGGACGAGGCGACAACCACCTTCGACAACGGGTTTATTGGCTTCTGGCTTCCCGATGATGCCACCGGCCTGATTGAGGTCAGCTACCAGGGGCGTACCGGCACCACGGAGTTTTCCACCACCGACGACGGTGCCACCTGTGTCACGGACCTGCGCCTGACCTGATGCCTCAGCAGTGGGTTTCCCCTGATCCTTCCCCTGTGTCACTCAGACTTGCACCAAGGACGGTTTAACCATGACAAGTAGTTTTTCCCGACGACAGTTTCTGCTCGGCGGGCTCGTCCTGGCCGGCACCGGGGCCGTGGCCGCCTGCACCAGCGACCCTGGACCCGCTGCCTCGGCACCAGGTCCCTCCCTTCGCCCCACTCCCACCCCCACTGCGCTCGGTGAGCCGACGGTGCGCCGGACACTGACCGCCCGGCCCCTCTCCCTGGATATCGGCGGCATCGAAGCCAAGACGTGGGGATACGTCTCTGACACCGGGGATGCGGCCATTGAGGCCACCGCCGGCGACGTCCTCCAGGTCGATATCACCAATGAACTGCCTGAGAGCACCTCCATCCACTGGCATGGCATCGCACTCCACAACGCAGCCGACGGTGTGCCCGGCATGACCCAGGACCCCATTGAACCTGGCGAGTCTTTCTCCTATGTTTTTGAAGTCCCCCACGGTGGCACCTACTTCTACCATTCCCACACCGGCCTGCAGCTTGATCGCGGCCTCCACGCCCCACTGATCATCCGTGACCCGCAAGACGCTGAGGACCAGGACGTCGAGTGGACCATCGTGCTCGACGACTGGGTCGATGGCATTCAGGGCACTCCCGACGATGAGCTCGACAAGCTCACCGGAATGGGTTCGGGCGACCATAACGGGAGGATGGGAATGGGAGGTCACGGCCAGATGATGCACGGCACCCCGGACCGGGTACTGGGCGGGGATGTCGGCGATGTGATGTATCCGCACTACCTCATCAACGGACGTATCCCCCGTGCTCACCGGACCTTCGAGGCTCGCCCGGGCGACAAGGCCCGCCTGCGGTTTATCAACTCCGGCGGTGACACCATCTTCAAGGTGGCCCTCGGTGGTCACCGCATGACCGTCACCCACACCGACGGCTTCCCTGTCCAGCCCTGGGAGACCGAATCGATCTACCTGTCGATGGGCGAGCGTGTCGACGTCGAGGTCATCCTCGGCGACGGCATCTTCCCGCTCACGGCTTTGGCGGTGGGTAAGGACGACCGCGCCTTCGCCGTCATCCGCACCGCCGGCGGCCAGGCCCCCCGCCCCGATGTCGACTTCCCCGAGTTGTCGTCCACCGGACTGCTTCTGTCCTCCCTGAAGCCAGCAGACCGTGCACTCCTGCCCGAGGGCACACCAGACCGAGAAGTCAGCATCGACCTGGGCGGGCAGATGATGCCGTATGAATGGAGCATTCTCACCGACGGCCAATCCTCCTCCGCGACCGTGCAGGAGGGCCAGCGCCTGCGGATGGTCATGCGCAACAGGACCATGATGCCCCATCCCATGCACATCCACGGCCACACGTGGGCGCTGCCCGGCAGCGGCGGGCTACGCAAGGACACCGTCCTTCTCCGCCACGGTGAAACCATGATCGCCGACCTGATCGCTGACAACCCCGGTGAGTGGGCATTTCACTGCCATAACGCCTATCACATGGAAACCGGGATGGTCAGCTCGCTTCGCTACGAGTAACCCCCACAGCAGGGTTGAGTGCCGAGGTGGGCAGAGTCGCTGCAGACCGCCCACCGGGCAGCACTATGACCTGCTTCGGTGGCGTACTGGTCTCCGGGAGAGCCAGAACACCAGTTTCTTTCCCACCCTCCCGGACGAAGGAGTTCTCATCCATGTCGCGCACACCCCGCAGGGCCGCCATCGCGGTTGCCGCGGTGCTCACCGCCGTGACCCTGGTGGCCTGTTCCTCAGGCGACGGCGCCCGAAACGCCGTCGCCGTCGGGGGCACCTTCCAGTTCCACTCACCAGGAGGCCAAACCGAGATTATCTACGCAGAGGAGGAACGTGCCCCGCTGCCGGACTTCTCCGGCCCGTCGCTGATGGAGGAGGGTGAGGAGATCAGCCTGTCTGATTTTGAAGGCGAGGTCGTCGTCCTCAACGCTTGGGGCCAGTGGTGTGCACCGTGTCGGGCGGAAGTCGATGACCTGCAGCTTGTCCAGGAGACTCTCGACCCCCTCGGTGGCACGGTGCTGGGCATCAACGTCCGCGACTACAACCAGACCATCGCCCAGGACTTCAAACTCGACAACGCGGTGACCTATCCCTCGATCTACGACCCGCCGTTTCGTATCGCTGCGGCCCTGGGTGGGGTGCCGACCTCGGTCATCCCGACCACCATTGTCCTGGACCGAAGCCACCGCCCGGCCGCGGTGTTCCTGAGGGAGGTCACCGCCGATGACATCCTTGATGTCGCCCTGCCGCTGGCCGAGGAGGCACCAGCATCATGACCGTTGATGTGATGGCGCAGTTGGCGATCGGCCAGCAGTTCGCCGACGCCGCGGCCACCGGGCCACTGATGATCGGCATCCTGGCTGCGGCAGCTGCAGGTCTGATCTCGTTCGCCTCCCCGTGCGTCGTACCCCTGGTACCCGGGTATATGTCGTATCTGGCCAGTGTGGTCGGCGGGGAGGTCGACTACGACGCCGAGGGGGGCACGGTGGTCACCAAACGCCAGTGGGCGGTAGCGGGTGCGGCCGGGTTGTTCATCCTCGGCTTCACGATCGTCTTTGTGCTGGCTACCGTCACTGTCTTCGGGGCGATCAGCATGCTCACCCTCAACGCCGAGATTCTCATGCGCATCGGCGGGGTGATCACCATTCTCATGGGCCTGGCGTTCATGGGGATGGTGCCCGCCCTGCAACGCGACACCCGGATGGCCCCGAAGAGGTGGTCCACCTGGTTAGGCGCCCCGCTGCTGGGCGGGGTCTTCGCCCTGGGGTGGACCCCCTGTCTGGGGCCCACATTGGCGGCGATCATCTCCGTGTCCGCCGGCACCGAGGGCATGACCGCTGTGCGCGGGGTCATCCTCATCATCGGTTACTGCCTGGGCCTGGGTCTGCCGTTTCTTCTCATGGCGTTTGGCTCGGCCCGGGCCATGCGCACGTTTGGTTGGCTGCGTCGCCATTCCCGGAAAATCCAGATATTCGGCGGGGTGCTCATGGTCCTGGTGGGCATTGCCCTGGCCAGCGGGGCGTGGGCGTACTTCATCAACTTCGTGCGCCAATGGACCGTCGAATACGGCGCCACCTTGATCTAGCACCTGGCCGGCTCACCCCCACCGCCCCACCACGACTGACATCCCCACCCCGCAGCCACCACCACCTGGTGTGGGCCGCGGACTGGAAGAGGAACACCATGATCACCCTGATGCGCACCCTATGGACGTATCCGAAGAAAGCCTGGCACTGGCTGACCAGCATGCGCACCGCCCTGGTGCTGCTGTTCGTCCTGGCGATCGCCGCGATCCCCGGTACCGTCTTGCCCCAACGCAGCCTCAACGCCGGCAACGTCGCCGACTACATTGCCGACAACGGCCGACTCGCCGAGATCTACGACCACCTACAATTATTCGACGTCTTCGAATCCACCTGGTTCAACGCCATCTTCATGCTGTTGACCATCTCCCTGATCGGCTGCATCCTGCCGAGGTCCTGGGAGCACTATAAGGCGATGAAAACCCCACCGACGCGCGCACCGAAGCGACTGGAGCGCCTGCCGCTGCACGCCACGGGCACCGTCGACAAGCCGATGGACCAGCTCACCGACGATGCCCGAGGTCTGCTCAAGCGGTGGAAAGTCGCTGAATACACCCCGGACAAGGACCGGGCCGGGGTGTTTTCCCTGTCGGCGGAGCGCGGGCACACCCGCGAGCTGGCCAACCTGATCTTCCACCTGTCCCTGGTGGGCATGCTCGTCACCATCGCTGCCGGCCGGATGGTCTACTACGAGGGCATGGTCATCATCGTCACCGAATCCGGCAACTACGAGACCCCACCGATCGAGCAGAGCACCGAGTTCTGCAACACCTCCACCGCCAACTTCGACTCCTTCCGGGCCGGTCCGACTTTCGACGGCACAGGGCTGACCACGTTTTGCTTCGATGCGCATGACTTCACCGCTGACTACCTGACCAACGGACAGGCGGAGATGTTCACCTCCAATATCTCCTATGCCATCGGCGAGGACATCCTCAAGCCCAAGGAGGAGTGGACCGACTACCAGCTGCAGGTCAACCACCCCCTGCGGGTGGCAGGCGACCGCATCTACCTCATGGGCCACGGCTTTGCCCCGACCTTCACCGTCACCTGGCCCAACGGGGAATCACGCACGCAGACCCTGCAGTTCGCCCCGGAGGATCCGACCTTCTTCCTGTCCTCTGGGGCCATGCGGTTTGACCCGCCGGCCGGCATGTACCCCGACATTTATGACCGTCGCCAGAACCAGATCGCCCTGGAAGGCCTCTTTGCCCCCACCGCCGAGTGGGGCGGGGACAACGGCCTGCTGTTGACATCCGCCTTTCCGGCAATGCGCGACCCGGCGGTGGCCATGGACATCTACCGCGGTGATGCGGGTCTGGATACCGGACGCTCCCAGTCGATCTTCGAACTCGACCCCACCCTGATCGCCACCGGACAGTTGCAGAAGATCGAACGGGTCAACCTCCTGCAGGGCGAGGAGGTGACCCTGGATGACGGGACGACCGTCACCTTCGACGGGGCCAGTGAATTCGCCAACTTCCAGATCAGCCACGACCCGTTCCAACCCTGGGTGCTGGCGACCACCGTGATCATGCTCGCCTCCCTGATCGGCTCACTGGTCATCAAACGCCGACGGATCTGGATACGGCTGCAACCTTCCGCCGACGGGAGCTCCACAGTTGTGGAGATGGGTGGCCTGGCCCGCACCGATAGCGCCGGCTGGGGTGGGGAGTTCGACAAGCTCCACCGTGCACTGCTCGGCCTGCCTGATCCAGACGACATTGATGAGGAGGCCGAGGAGAACATCCCCGTTCTGGTCACCAGCGCCAGTCAGTAATACCCGCCCTTTTGAGTTTAAGGACTTCATCCCTTCATGCCTGTCAATCAGACTTTGGCCACCTTCTCCGACACCGCCTTCCAGACCGCGTTCGTGATCTACCTGCTCGCCCTGGTGCTCTCCCTTGTGCACTACGTGAAGATGCAGGGGGTCATCGATGCCCGTCGGGCACGCGAAGTCATCGCCCACCCCGAATATGTCGCTGTAGGTGCCGGTAGCGGCACTGCTGACCTCAGTGACCGCTCCACCGGGGACGTCGCCGATGATCCTGTGCTCACCGATGAGCAATGTGCTGCCCGGGAGGCGTCGGCCGATAAATTCGGTGGCATGACCCAGACAGTGGTCTGGTTGGGTGCAGTGGTCCACCTGGTGTCGGTGGTGCTGCGCGGCTTAGCCACGGATCGTTTCCCGCTGGGAAACATGTACGAGTACATCTCCATGATCTGTGTGCTGGCGGTCCTGACCGCAGCCATAACCATTCAGCGCCGCGAGTGGCGCAGCGTGTGGCCGTGGCTGCTGGTCCCCGTCCTCGTCATGCTGTTTTTCGCCGGCACCAGCCTCTACGCCGACTCCGCCCCGGTGGTGCCTGCCCTGCAGTCCTACTGGCTGCCCATCCATGTCTCCACTGTGTCCGTGGGTGCGGCGATCGGCATCGTGTCGGGTATTGCCTCCCTGCTCTACCTGCTGCGCATCTGGCAGCCCAAGGGCGCGGAGCGCGGCTTCTTTGGGGCTGTGGCCAAACCGCTGCCGAGTGCGAAGAAGCTCGACGGGTTGGCCTACAAATCCGCCATCATCACGTTGCCCGTGCTGGGTCTGGGCATCGTTTTGGGTGCTATCTGGGCGGAAGCCGCCTGGGGCCGGTTCTGGGGGTGGGATCCGAAGGAGACCGCCTCCTTTATCTCCTGGGTGCTCTACGCCGCCTACCTGCATGCGCGTGCCACGGCCGGATGGCGGGACCATAAGGCCGCGTGGATCAATATCCTGGCCCTGGCCACGATGATCTTCAACCTGTTTTTCATCAACCTGGTGGTCTCTGGTCTGCATTCCTACGCCGGCCTGAACTAAATCTGGCTTCCTCAGCAGTCGGGTGGACACCCTCAGAGACGCGGAAAAGCACGGAAAGTTGCGGTGGATGGCTCGAAGGATTGTTCCTGTGTTCACGGCTCATCAGCGCTCCGAAAAAGATCGTGCTCTTCGGTGAGGACTGGTATTGCAGCGGGCACGAGGGTGTCGCGGCTTCCCCAGGAGATAGCTGGTGCTAACGGGCGTAGATTGGCCGGTCACTCCGCGCTCATGGTGGGGGCCGCGGTCGCGTGGTGGCTGGCGCTGCCCCCACGGGGTTGGTGGGTGCTGTTCCCGGTAGGTGTGACGGTGTTCATGCTGGCGCTGGCAGGTCAACCCCTCCGCAACCGGCTGTGGCTCGGTGGGCTGAGCGGGGTGGTCCACTACGCTCTTGTTCTACGTTGGCTCACCGACTTTAATACTGCCGGATACGTTGCGGTTGTTGCCATCCAGACGCTGTTGTTAATGCTGGTTGCCGCGGTATCTTCTAGCGAGCCAGCTTTTCGCGGCCGCTGGCCTGTCTGGTGGCTGCTCACCCCTGCTGCCCTGGTGATACTGGAAGCGGTACAACACCGGTTTCCGTTCGGTGGTTTTCCGCTGCCTGCTTTCGGATACAGCCAGGCCGACGGCCCGTTTATGGCTGCAGCACCCCTGGGGGGGACTCTCCTGACGACCGCACTGGCCGCAGTTGCCGGGGCCGTAGTTGCCGCTGTCATTCTCGAGCGGAAACGGGCCCGTGGCCTATCCGTGCTCGCAATTGTCGTGCTCCTCGCTGTCCCAGGGTTCGCGCCAGTGATTGTCGATGATGCGGTAGAAGACACCCTGGAGGTCGTCCTCGTGCAGGGTGGTGGCCCCCGCGGGCTTCGCGCGGTCCATACCGATCCGTTTGATACCACCCGCCGACATCTTCAGACTGCCGCAGACATCACCGGGACCCCTGATCTGGTTCTGATGCCCGAAAACGTCGCCAATGTCGACGAGACGGTCGATGGGACAGTCGTTGATGCATCTTTTGCCGAGCTGGCCCGCCAGCTCGACACGAACGTCGTGGTCGGTATTACCGAGTCCGACGGCGAGCATTTCCGGAACGCATCCATATTATGGGGACCAGACGGCACCCGATCGGGACGCTATGAGAAGCACCACCGTGTGCCATTCGGCGAGTATCTCCCCATGCGCAACCTGATTGAACGACTCAGTGACGACGCCCGGTTCATCCCCCGCGACGCCGTTATCGGCGAGGGCCCGGCGGTGCTCGATCCCAGCGGGGCACCACGACTGGGGATCGTCATTTCTTATGAGGTATTCTTCGCCGACCGGGTTGCCGACGCCGTCCGCAATGGGGGGCAGCTGCTGCTCGCCCCGACTAACGCCGCATCATTTATGACCGAGGAAGTACCCGCCATTGAAGTGGCCGCGTCCCGGATGCGTGCCAGCGAGTTTGGCCGCACAGTTCTCCAGGCTGCCCCCACCGGGTACTCGGCCATCATCCAGCCCAACGGAACAGTGTCACAACTCAGTGACTTGAGCACAAGCGAACTACTGACGGCAACCGTTCCACTTCATACTGGCTTGACGCCGTACGCGCGAATGGGGGATACACCCATGTTGATTCTCGCGTTATTGGCTCTTGCGTGGCCGCTGGTTTCTGATCTCGTCAGCTGGCTGAGGGGAAGACGGGGTCAGGGAGGTATCTCCTCAAGGCAGATTCCGTCACCACCTTCCTACGTCGACGGGATGCTCGCCCTGGCTGCGTCTGACGAGCGCGCATGATGGCGGCTTGAGGGACCGGTCTGACGTCCCTGGAGAAGCTGTGGAGCCCGGACAGCGGCCATGAAACAACCCGGCAATGATAGTCTCGGGAACAAGATCATTGCCCCGGCAAGGGGGACAAAGCCCGGTACTGCCAAACGCCTCCACTGGAGGCCGGAGAAAAACTGAGTACACCCCGAGGACATTGCCTCGCGTTGCTCTATCGAGCGAGTGGTAGCGTGCTGTTGCGACAGGTTCAGAAGAGGGACCGGCGCTAGCACCTCCGCGGGGATACCACCGGTCACAGGGGCAGAAGCCGGAAGCTGGTGGTGGTCATGACCACACCCATCACTGTCTCGTCACCGGCAGCAGCTAAGGCGGTGCACGCATCGATCGTGCCTGGTATCGGTGAGCGGCTTTCTGGAGCTGTGACGTCAACGGCCAGCGCTATGCCCGGGGATCAACCCGAAAATTCCCCCTGGGCCTTACGCAGTGCGAGCGTCAGGATCAACAGTCCCCGCGACTCTCCCAGGGCGAGCAGGGAGACCGGCACGCAGTCGACGATGACCTGGACCATGTCTATCACCCAGACCACGGGGTGGGCTGGGGACTAAGGACGGTGTTCCCGGGGTGAGGAGGTTAGAAGGTGATGCCGTGCTCAGCGAACCAGGGGGTCGGGTCGACGGCACCGCTGCCGGTGGGGTAGAGCTCAAAATGCAGGTGGGACCCGGTGGAAAATCCTCGGTTACCCATACCGGCGATCTTCTGGCCGGCGGTGACCTGCTCACCGACGCTGACATCGAGGGTTTCCATATGGCCGTAGACAGCAATGGAGCCATCGTCGTGCTGGATGCGGATCCACTGGCCGAAACCGGAGGCCGGACCGGAATCAATGACGGTGCCTCCCATGGCTGCGAGAATGGGGGTGCCCACCGCGTTAGCGATATCAATACCTTGGTGGAGGCTGCCCCAGCGCATACCGAAATCCGAGGTGAAGATGCCCTCGGCCGGCTTGACCACGGAGGGCGCACGGGCGGCACGGTCAGCCTCGGTACGTTCGACGGCGTATTCCACCGCCTTGTCCAACTGCTCGTCGACGTTGGCTACCGGCTTATACTCCGGGATCGCCAAGATCTGCGGTGCCACCTGCGTCGCATCGAAGGACAAGGCGGCGTCATTGGCGGCCAGCTCTACATCGACGGTGGTGACCTCCGAAGACGCCGGGGACTCATCCTGGGCCTGCAGCGTGGCGGCAGTAGCCCCACCGATCCCAGCCGAGGAGACCGCGCTGGCGGCCACGGCCACCAGTGCCACGCGCCCCTTGGTCTGCGAGGTGGTGATCTTGCGATGTTTTCCTCGGGGAGCCCGCTGAGCCGTCAGTCGCATTGAATCTTCTTCCGTCGTTTCCCTATGCGGGATTGTGATCATGGCGTTATCGTTCCGAGATGACAATAGCGCTTCAATTGCAGATGCCCCACCCCGACAACCCCTCTGTCCGCGCATTCCCCAGGGAAAACACGCGGGCCCTGACCCTCAGCGGGCACGAGTTTCCACTCCCCGCGACACGTGCACGAGCCTGGCGACCGGGCTTCCGCACCCGGAGACAACCCCAGGTGACACTCGGAAATGGCTGGTCACAGCCCGCAGAGGGCGGGCCCATCCCCAGGGAAGTAGGGGCAGGTATTGGGGCCGCCCCTCCAGCGCCACAGCCGCGGGATGGAGAATGGATTTCTTCATGAAATCTTCATGGTTCAACCCCCGAGTCCCGCCGGGAGGCCCCTAGGGTCGAGAGTGTGGTCAAGCTGGCTCGACCGGCTTTTCCGGATCGACGCGAGATAGGGAGCACAGCATGACCCATCACGCACGCACCATGCCGGACACCACCCGAAAGACCTGAGCCCGAGCGACAAGGAGACACTGACCGGAAGGCATCACAGCGTGTTTCGAGTGCACCCAGACCCTGCACTTGCCCTGATTGCCCACCTCCTTGATTTATACCCCCCATGGGTATAAGTTGGAGGATAGTCGAAGGGGTGCCCCAGCACTGACGCCACTTCGCCACCTCCGGCCCCACCCCCCTGAAAGGACATTCACATGGCAACCGTCACCAAGAACTACATGGTCAAAGGTATGACCTGCGGACACTGCAAGTCTTCCGTCGAGGAAGAGGTCCGCGAGGTGGCAGGCGTGAACTCCGTGGAAGCGAACCCCGGCACCGGCCGCGTGGAGGTGACCGGAGAGAACTTCACTGACGAGGATGTCGCCGCCGCCATCAAGGAAGCCGGTTACACCCTCAAGCCTTAATTCCCGCCCCCAGGGCCCGGCCGCCGCACTGCGTCGCAGCGGGGTCGGGCCCGTTTTTATCTGCAGATTCGCGGCATCACCCACCCTTGCCTTATACCCCCCAGGGGTATAAGGTTAGGCCTATGGAAGGCGGGGATTGCCGCCCACGCCGGACAACAATTACCGATGCACTCTCCCTGAGGACTGATAAGTGATGACCCAGACTCAACCAGCGGTCGACCTGCTCCAGATCGATCTCGGCGTGACCGGCATGACGTGCACCTCGTGTTCGTCGCGGGTGGAACGCAAACTCAACAAGCTTGACGGTGTGGAGGCGACCGTCAACTTCGCTACCGAATCGGCTTCCGTGCGCTATGACCCGGCGAAGGTCAACCCTGACAACCTCATCGAGACCGTTAAGACCACCGGTTACGGCGCCTTCACCATGTCTGGCGCGACGGACGATGGCGGCGACAATACGAACGACGCCGCGACAGGGGCTTCGGGTTCCAGCGGTGCCCAGAGTCAGGTCGACGCCGCCCGCGAGAATGAGGCCGCTGACCTGAAGAAGCGCCTGATCATCTCCGCGCTGCTCACGGTGCCGATCGTCCTGCTGAGCATGATTCCCGCCTTGCAGTTCACCAACTGGCAGTGGGCCGTTCTCACCATGACCACCCCGGTGTTTTTCTGGGGCGGTGCCCCCTTCCACCGGGCCACCCTGGTCAACCTGCGCCACGGCGCGACCACCATGGATACGCTCATCACACTCGGCACAGGGGCGGCCTACCTGTGGTCGTTGTGGGCCCTGTTCATCGGTAACGCCGGCCATCCTGGCATGACGATGGAGATTCACCTGCTGCCGACGAACTCCACCATGGACGAGATCTATCTGGAGACCGCGGCAGTGGTGATCTCCTTCCTGCTGCTGGGTCGCTGGTTTGAGACCAAGGCCAAGGGCCAGTCCTCCGCGGCGCTGCGCAAACTACTCGACATGGGCGCCAAGGACGCCGCGGTCCTCCGCGACGGTGCGGAGGTCCGCGTCCCCGTGAGCCAGCTCAAGATCGGTGATGTCTTCGTCGTCCGCCCGGGCGAGAAGATCGCCACCGACGGTCGTGTCACCGAGGGATCCTCGGCCGTGGATGAATCCATGCTCACCGGTGAGTCCGTGCCGGTGGAGGTCACCGCAGGTTCCAAGGTCACCGGCGCCACCCTGAACACCTCAGGCCGGTTGCTGGTGGAGGTCACCCGCACCGGTGCCGACACCACGCTGGCACAGATGGCCAAGCTAGTCACCGACGCCCAGGCGAAGAAGGCACCGGTGCAGCGCCTGGTCGACCGGATCTCTGCGGTCTTCGTGCCCGTGGTCATCGTCATCTCGATCCTCACGCTGTTGACCCACACCTTCCTCCTCGACGCCGGACTGGCGACGGCTTTCACCGCCGCGGTCGCGGTGCTGATCATCGCCTGCCCGTGCGCCCTGGGCCTGGCCACCCCGACCGCGCTGCTGGTGGGTACGGGCCGTGGCGCCGAGCTGGGTCTGCTGATCAAGGGACCCGAGGTACTGGAGTCGACCAAGAAGGTGGACACCATTGTCATGGACAAGACCGGCACTGTGACCACCGGAGTCATGTCCGTCACGGGTGTCACCGTTGCCGACGGATTTGACCGTGACGATGTTCTGACCAAGGCCGCAGCCGTCGAATTCGCCTCCGAGCACCCCATCGCCCAAGCCATCGCCCGGGAAGGCGGGCGCACCCGAACCCTGCCCGAGGTGACCGACTTCGCCAACACTGCCGGCCGGGGAGTCACCGGCACGGTGGAAGGCCACAGTGTGACCGTGGGACGTCCCGCCGGTGAACTGACCGGACTCCTGCAGGACGCCTTCACTCACGCCCAAACCCTGGGTGGTACCCCGGTGGTCGTCCAGATCAACGGCCGCAACGCCGGGGTGATCACCGTGCGTGACACCGCCAAGCCGACCTCCGCCGCTGCGGTAGCCGGCCTGAAGGAGCTGGGCCTGACCCCGATGCTGCTCACCGGTGACAACGCCGGGGCCGCGCAAGCCGTGGCGGCTGAGGTCGGCATCGACCCGGCCCACGTCATCGCCGAGGTCATGCCCGAGGACAAGGTCCGAGTCATCGAGAGGCTGCAGAAGCAGGGCAAGAACGTCGCCATGGTCGGCGACGGCATCAACGACGCCGCCGCACTCGCCCAGGCTGACCTGGGCCTGGCCATGGGGGCAGGCACCGATGTCGCCATCGAGGCCTCGGACATCACCCTGATGAACAGCGACCTGCGCTCCGCGGTCGACGCGATCCGGCTGTCACGTCGCACACTCGGCACCATCAAGGGCAACCTGTTCTGGGCTTTCGCCTACAACGTTGCCCTGATTCCGGTGGCCGCCATCGGCCTGCTCAACCCCATACTCGCCGGTATTGCGATGGCATTTTCCTCCGTGTTCGTCGTGTCCAACTCCCTGCGGCTGCGTGGTTTCAGGTCCAGTCACGGTGCCACATCCCCCGCACCACACACGACTGAGGCCAGCCCCCGACAGCCGGTCAATGCCTAATCCACATTCCCTCAGGCCTGCCATCCTCATCGAACTGCTTATTGACCCCATGACTTACCGGCCGGCCCCCTTTTAGCAAGGAGACCACCATGAATGCCCTCACCCCTGATCAGACCGTCCCTATTGACGAAGCGGCAGGCACCTGCCACACCACCCACGGCTACATCACCGACAAGGACCGCTACCTTGCCCGCCTCAAGCGCATCGAGGGCCAGGTCAGGGGCATACACCGCATGGTCGACGAAGAGCAGTACTGCATCGATATCCTCACCCAGGTCTCCGCGGTCAACTCCGCCCTGCGCAATGTCGCCCTGGGTCTGCTCGATGACCACATAAAGCACTGCATGTACGAGGCTATCCAGCTGGGAGACGAGGCAGCGGACGCGAAGCTCCAGGAAGTCACCGATGCCATCGCCCGCTTCGCCCGCTCCTGAGCGAACGAACAACCTGTCCCGGTAGCTGAGTCCATAACGGCAGTACCAGCGTAGTGACCACGAGATGACCTCCCGAGGGAAATGGCGACCCGGGAAGATGCCCCATACCCGTGGTCATTCCCCGCCCACTCCCTCAGAACCCCGAGTTTGGCAACAGCACCGTCCTGGGTATCGATACCTGGTGGTCCACCATTAGGTCGTGTTACGAAAGTCGTTTCAACCAGTACCGGATCACCGCCAGCTGAACCGTCGCCTCGAAGTGCACCGCTAGTTTGTCGAAACGCGTGGCACACCCGCGGTGCTGCTTGATCCTGTTGATACCTCGCTCCACGGCGTTGCGACGCCGGTAGGCCACGGTATCGAAAGCAGGGGGTCGGCCACCAGCCGATCCTCTGCGTCGACGGTGGGCGACCTGGTCCCTGGGCTGGGAGATCGTGGCCTTGATTCCTCGTGACCTGAGATACTTCCGGTTGGCGCGTGAGGAATACGCCTTATCCGCCAGCACCCGGTCGGGACGACGCCGCGGCCGGCCACGTCTGGCGGACGGCACCCGGATCTTCTCGAGCACCGGCACCATCTGCGGCCCATCCCCTGCCTGACCAGGGGTGATCACCAGCGACATCACCCCGCAGTCGGCGTTGACCCCGACGTGGATCTTCGTCGACCACCCGCCACGGGAGCGGCCGAAGCCATGATGGGCCGGCTCCCCCGAGTGCCGGGTGGCACTGTCGTTGCGCGCACCTGCGGCGTGGACATGCCCGAGGCTGGTCGTGGAATCGACGCTGACCTCCCAGGAGAGCTTTCCGGTGTGCTGGGCCTGGGCAAGCAACCGGGTATGCACGTCCTGCCACACCCCGTCGGCCCGGAGACGGACGAACAAGTCATAGACCCGCCACCAGGGTCCGTAGCGTTCATGGACGTCCCGCCACGGGCAGCCGGTACGGATACGAAAGAAGATGCCGTTGACCAGGGATCTTAAGCCCCAGGTGCGGGGCCTGCCGGTGGGGGACGCTGCTGGTAGCAGGGGGTCCAGCAGGTCCCATTCGGCGTTGGTGAGGTCGTGGCGGGCAGAGGTCGGTACTGTAGGCATCGAAGGTTTCTTTGTGCGGGTTGATGATTAGACACCAACAGCGTGCGCGGGAAACCTTCTTTACTTTTCAGGACACGCCGACGTGTTCACCGGACTTTCGTAACACGACCTAGACGCGCCCTAGTGTCGGTTTTCGTGTCCCAAAGCCCAGAGCCGCACACCGGCCAGCGCTCCTCGCTGATCTCCGCTTTCACAGGGGCGACTGCCATTGCGACGGCAGTCGGTCGGCTGGACTCATAACAAGCTAGGCCGAGGCGCTTTAAAGAGCCCCGTTGCCCGAGACTGAAAAATGATCGCCCTGATGGCGACCAGGGCGATCATTTCTCGGATTGGCGAAGGTCAGTTACAGGTTCTGGAGCATCTGCTTCATCTCGGTGATTTCGGCTTCCTGAGTGGTGATCATCTGCTCTGCCAGGGCGATGGCCTGGGGGTTGTCGCCGTTGTTGACTTGATTGCGGGCCATGTCGATGGCCCCTTCGTGATGGGGGATCATGTGCTCGAGGTAGAGACGAACTGCCTCGGCGCCTTCCGCATTCTCCAGTGCGGTCATGCCCTCTCGGTCCATCATGTCGCCCATGTCGCCCATGTTGCCGGAGCCCATGTTGCCCATGTTGCCGGAGCCCATGTTGCCCATGTTGCCGGAGCCCGGTTGCCAGTCCCAGGTCTCGAGCATGGCGTTCATCTGGTCGATTTCAGCGGTTTGGGTATCGACCACCCTCTCGGCGAAGCCGGCGACCTCACCAGGGATGTCGTCCTTGGCCAGGAGGATCTCGCTCATCTCCAGGGCCTGCTGGTGATGAGGGATCATCATGCGGGTGAACATAACGTCCGCGTTGTTGTGCTCGCCCGCAATCTCCCCCGGGGCCTGAGCCGTGGTCGTTCCGGTGGTGGTCTCTGTGGAACGAGTGACCGTCTCGGTACTCGTGGTCAGGGTGCCAGTGTCCCCCGTCTCGGCTCCCTGGCCACAGGCGGCCAGGGTCAAGGCGGCGACCAGGGTGAGGGTGGACAATGTGATGGTGCGCTTCATCATGGTGCCTTTCGGGATCAGATATCAGGCGAGGACTACACGATTCATCGAGCTAGGCCTTCTCACCGGCCCAACCACTTCCACATAACCACGCCTGCCCCAGGTCCAGGGTGGTGAAGACCGGCTTAGGCGCCGCTGATGGCTTCCAACGCCGCCTGCAGTCGGGTGTCAGCGTCGTCGGCGACCTCGCGGACCTGGTCACTGGCGCTGAGTTTCACCATGGTCTGCGGGTCGATTGCCTCCACCGTGGTCCGCTCATCCCCCGGACCCCGGCGAACAACGACGTTGCACGGCAGCAGGGCACCGAGCTCGGGCTCGGCGGCCAGCGCCTTGCTGGCCAGGGTGGGGTTGCAGGCACCGAGGATGACGTAGTCCCCCACAGCCTCCGCGGCCGCAGCCCCGAGCTTCTTGTGGAAGGTGGCCTTGATATCAACCTCGGTGAGCACGCCAAATCCCTGCTCGGCCAGCGCTTCCCGGGTGCGGGCGGTGGCGTCCTCGTAGGACAGTGCCACGGTGACAGTGTGGGTGTAGGACATGCTCTGACTCCTTAGAACGTGGCGGTGACTTCGCAATGACTCGACGCCTTCAGCCTGACAGCGTCGGGTGGATCAGGCAAGGGAGAAGAAGAGCTTTTCCTCTCTTTTCCCGTGAACTCCTCCGGGGTGGTCACGCTGGAGGCGTGCCTTCATCGTATACAGACTGGGGCATTTTCTATACCCCGGCCCGTATAGGGACGGGCGAGAATGAGGGAGAGACGCGGTCCTTCATCCGGGAAACCTACCCATCTCGCACAGGTACGACCGATCACCGCCTCCCGTGGGGCCGGCCGGGAGTCGAAGGAATGTCGAATCAGGGGTCTTTTTCGCCCAGGGCACCCCGGCTACGCCCTGGATCAGATCAGAGGCCTTAACCAAACAACGAGCCGACGCCATAGGTGATGGCCAGTTCGAGGGCGCCTCCGAGCACCAAACGAGCACACGACCGCATGCGCGAGGTGCCGGAGAGGAAAGCGGAGATAAACCCGGTCAACGCCAACGCCACGAGAGTGACCACGGTGACCACGACAACCGCAGACCCCCGCCGGGGCAAAGAACACCGACAGCAACGGCAGGAGAGCCCCGAGCACAAAGGAGATAGCCGACGAGACGGCAGCGGCAACCGGGCTGGTCAGCTCCTCGCTGTCCATTCCCAGCTCCAGCTGGAGATGGACCGCCAACGGGTCCTTCTGGCCAATCTCGCGGGCGGCCCTATCGGCAGTCTCTAGCGAGATGCCGCCGTACCCGGTGAGGATGCCGACAAGCTCCTGACGCTCTTCTTCCGGTTGCTCCGCCAGTTCCCTGCGCTCCAGGGCCAAAAGTTTCTTCTCGGTGTCCCGCTGAGCAGAGACCGACACGTACTCACCCAACGCCATGGACACCGCACCCGCGATGGTCGAGGCCATCCCGGCAAGAAAAATCGCCCCCTCCCCCATGCCGGTGGCGATAACGCCCAGTAACAATGCCGCAATGGAGACTATGCCGTCATTGGCGCCGAGAACACCGGCACGCAGCCAGTTCAACCGGGCATGATGACCCGCCTCATGGGGTTCGTCACGGTGCCCAGTGGGAGCAGACATCCAGTGGATTCTCCTTACCGATTGCCATCGTCGCGGGTAGATCCGTTCTGAGGATCATCCTAAGCCTCAACCCACCGACTGGTATCCCGAAAACTGCTACCACCGTGGTCACTATCGGAAACCTTCTCCCCGAGGGCATCACACCTGACCACAGCTCAGAGGCAGATATTTTGTCTCCGTCTGCTGGTTACGACCCCCTTCCTCCCGGGGTAGCTGCGACAACAGCACCGGCCGATCACCAGGATCAAAGAGTGATGAAATCCGAGTAGAAACTGAAAAACACCGAGGCTGCGACGGCGACGTAGACCACGGCGATCAGGGTGCCCGCCCATTGGGAGGAAAACCGCACCACAGCAGGGGAAGCGGGGAAGAGCCCATGAGCGAGGTTGCGCACGGTAAGCAGGATGAACAGCGGAACCATCATGGCCCACACCACCAGGCAGTACAGGCAGAGAATATGGATGACGAACAGGGCCTGGTACCACAACCACACGATGAACAGCAGGCCCACGGTCACCCCTGCCTGCAGAGCCCCCCAGTACCAGTCAGCGAAGCGGGCCCCGGACAGCATGGCCATCGCCGTGGTGATGACCACGGCGAAAGCGACGATGCCGATCAGGGGGTTGGGGAAGCCGAGCAGTTCGGACTGCCAGGTGCCCATCACCTTTCCACAGGAAACCAACGCGTTGATGTCACAGGTGGTGACATGCTCAGCGTCCTCATAGAGGGCCAGGCGTTCGAGCACCAGGATGCCCGAGGCCACCCATCCGATCACACCGGTGATCAACAGGATGAGGGCGAAAGGACGGTCACGGGCGACGGCCGGCAAAGAGGTGGCAGTGTTCGTCTCGGTCACGAGAACCTCAGTTTCGTCTTCGGCGGTGGGTGAGTGCGTCATGGGTTCGGGTTAGTCGGCGGCAGCCGCGTCGACCTCGGCCCGGAACTGCTCAAGGGAGTCCGGAGTCAAAAGCTGGCCGTCGAGGAAAAAGGTCGGGGTGCCGGGCACACCCAAAGCCTTGCCGTCGGCCACATCGAGCTGGACCCGTTCCTCGGTGGCCGGATCGGCGACAGCGGCGTCATAGGCGGCCATGTCCAGTCCCAGATCCTCGGCGAAGCCGCGGAAGACCGCGCTGTTGTCCTCCGAGGACTCGCCCCACTCGGACTGAGTCTCGAACATCCGGTGATACATCGCTTCGTACTGGCCCTGCTGGCCGGCGGCCTCCACTGCCACAGCCGCCGGCAGGGAGTTGCGGTGACCCGGCAACGGGAAGTAACGATGGATGAAGGTGACGCTGTCGGAATACTCTGCGCGCAGGTCCTCCACGAAGGGGTACGCCGCCCGGCAGGCCTCGCACTCGAAGTCGAGGAACTCCACCAGCACAGCCTTCTCGTTCGGCGCCTGGGACAGCACCCGACTGTTGTCCCTCACCACCAGGCCAGCATCACTGGCCACAGTTTCGGGGGCGGGCGCAGAAGTGGAGTCCGCCCGGCCGAGGAGGAAAGCCACGATCCCGGCGATCACGACGACGGCCAACAATGCCCAGACAATGATCTGGGCTTTTCTCCAGTTTCCCGACGGCCGGGTGGAGGTGGTGGGGTTGGTGGGAGTGCTCACGAGGGTTCCGTTCTATCTTTCGTGGGAATCAGGAGTGTCAAGGCAGCAGGCCCAGGGTCGCCCGGCAACCTGCCGACGAAGTCTCTACCTGGGAGGGTCATGAACAGGTGCATCCATCCGGCGAGCAGCAGGCCGGATCAATGGTGACCACCAACTCAAGCAACTCGCCCAAGGCGTGACCCAGCCGAGGATCAGCCAGCGAATACCAGACGTTGCGCCCCTGCGGGGTGGAGACCACCAGTCCGCATCCGCGCAGGCAGGCCAACTGATTCGACATCACCTGCTTGGAGACATCCAACTGCCGGGCCAGCTCGGACGGTCGAGCCGGCCCGTGGCGAAGGGCCAGCAAAATTCCGGTCCGGGTGTCATCGGACAGGGCATGGCCCATCCGGGACAAGGCGGAGATGTGAGGCAGGGCCACCGTGCTCATAACGATAGACAGTACACAGTCCCCTGTACTAGGCCTCGAGGCACTCAGCGCACTAACCCACGATCAGCGGGGGGCTGTTCGACACCCCGGCCACAGACGCGGCCCTGAGGGTCAGGGCCGGGTTTTCTTGCCGGTGGGGTGGGGTTAGAAGGTGATGCCGTGCTGGGCGAACCAGGGGGCAGGGTCGACGGCGCCGCTGCCGGTGGGGTAGAGCTCAAAATGCAGGTGGGACCCGGTGGAAAAACCTCGGTTACCCATACCGGCGATCTTCTGGCCGGCGGTGACCTGCTCGCCGACGCTGACGTCGAGGGTTTCCATGTGGCCGTAGACGGCAATGGAGCCATCGTCGTGCTGGATGCGGATCCACTGGCCGAAACCGGAGGCCGGACCGGAGTCGATGACGGTGCCGCCCATGGCGGCGAGAATCGGGGTACCCACGACGTTGGCGATGTCGAGGCCGGCGTGAAGGCTGCCCCAGCGCATACCGAAACCGGAGGTGAAGGTGCCCTCGGTGGGCTTGACCACAGAGGCGGACGGGGCCTGCGCGGCGGCAGCCTCAGCAGCGGCGGCTTCGGTACGCTCAGCGGCGTACTCCACCGCCTTGTCCAGCTGCTCCTCGAGGTTGGCTACCGGCTTATACTCCGAGATCGCCAAGATCTGCGGTGCCACCTGCGTCGCATCTAAGGGCAGGGCGGTGTCAGTGGCGGCCAACTCCACATCGACGGCGGCGACCTCCGAAGATGCCGGGGCCTGATCCTGAGCCTGCAGCGTGGCAGCGGTAGCCCCACCGATCCCGGCGGTGGAGACCGCGCCGGCGGCCACGGCCACCAGGGCCACGCGCCCCGTGGTCTGCGAGGTGGTGATCTTGCGGTGTTTCCCTCGGGCCGGTCGCTGAGCCGTCAGTCGCATGAATCTTCTTCCGTCGTTGTCCGTTGGCCCGCACCCCAGCCCACCGCTATGCACGGTGGAGACCAGAATGTGACCGTTCCGTTATTTACGGACGTAACACTAGCGTCTCACTCCCCAAGAAATCCAGCCGGAAGACGAACTCTGTGCTTCTTCCACCTTCTTCACAGCCCGATCGCCGGGGATTGTCAGGGATTAGCGAGGACGACGCCAATGTGCCCGGAGAGCTCTTGCCTGCTCCTAGCTGACCTACCTAGAAATCGGGCACGGCCAGGGGCAATCCGGGCAGGACTGTAGCCACCGGCGGCGTCCCGGCCGCTCCTGGCGAAATCCCACCGGTACTACTTGGCGGGCGGGGACAGGGAGGGTGTACCGGTTCCTCCGGTGTCGGGGGTGGCCACCTCCTCGACACCCCGGGTGCTGTCGCCCCTCCCCCGCACCTGGCGGCTGAGCAGAAAAACGACGAAGGCCAGCGGGATGACACCTGCGGCCCAGGCCAGGACGGCGGCGCGCTGGTCGGCGAGCAGATCCAGCTCCCAGGGCAGGAGCAGTGAGCGGTAGAACGCCTGGCCCAAGATGGTGTCGAGCTGGAGGAGGTAGACGCCGAAGAGCAGGTGGACCGGCAGGGAAGCGATCAGCCATCCCAGGCGGACCGCGGCTGGGCGGCGGTGCGGAAGAGGATCAGGTCCACACATCCCCCAGAAGTAGAAGCAGCCGGAGACCAGGAGCACGGTGTTCATGATCAGATGTCCTGCGTGCTCGGAGATCAGCAGCTCATAGAGCGGGATGAGCAGGTACATCACGTAGAAGAAGAATAAGAACTGCATGGTGTTGACCACCGGATGAGTGATCATCGCCACCAACCGGCTGCGGGTGAAGGCACACACCCAGTCATGGATGCCTGGCCGGCCGGCCGGGTCGGAGTCATAGGCGGTCATCAGCAGGGTCAGCGGGGCGCCGAGCACGAGGAAGATGGGGATGACCAGCGACAAGATCATGTGACCGAGCATGTGCATCGAGAAGCTGGCGGGCATGTTCATCCCGATCCCTGAGCTCATCGTCGCCAGCAGGGTCACACATCCGGCCAGCCACCAGGCGGTGGAGGTGGTCGACCAGGTTCTGCCGGCCTGGTGGGTGCGCCACACCGCGTAGAGGTAGCCGGCGGCCAGCAGCAGAGCGAGGGTGCCAAAGAGCAGGTCAAAGCGCCACATGCCCCACACGTTGAGGGCGGTGGGTTTCTCGGACAGCTCGTAGCCGAGCTCGGTGGCCATCTGTGAGAGGTTCGGGATGCGCGGTGGCGGCGGCGGGGTGCGCCCCATCGTGATAGCGATACCGGTGACCGCGGCCATGACGAGGATCTCGACGATGGCGACCTGGCGGAACAGGCGGTGATCAGTGGGATCGGCCTGCACCTGCGGGATGACCCAGGCCCGGTGGATCCAGCCGAATACACCGAGGATGATCACGCCGATGGTCTTGGCGACGATGATCAGCCCATAGCGGGTGGTCAACAGGTCGGTCAGCTCGATACGGATGGCAGCGTTGACCAGCCCGGACACGGCCATGATGATGATCGAGACCAGGGCGATCGTCGAATAGCGGCGCAGTGCGATATTCAGGTCAGGTCCCAGGCGTCGTCCGTGAGCGAGCAGGGCCATGAGCCCGCCGATCCAGATGACCAGGAAGATCAGGTGCCACAGGTAGGAGTTGGTGCCGTGGTCGTGGTTACCACCCGAGGAAGAGTGTCCCGTCAGGCCCAGAGGGACGACCATGAGAATCGCCCCAAGCAGGAGCAGGGGTTGGGTGATCCACGCCCGGCTCATCATGCCTGTAAGTCCGGTGACCAGGGCAATAAGGGCCACGATCAGCCACACCTGGGCCATGGCCACCTGTTGGAGGGCCACCACCAGGGCTTCCATTCCCAGTGTCTGGGCCAGGGGTGTGCCGGAGACATCCGAGAGCACCAGCGGGATCATCAATAACGCAACAAGCCCAAAGCAGAGGGCCGCGACTGCACCGGTACGCGAGGCCAGGTGCCCGTCCACACTCAACGAGGCCTGGTGCAGGCGGTCGTTATCACCGCCGGGCAACCGTGGGGAGATGAGGAAAGCGGAGAACAGGAAAGAACCGGCCGACAGGGCAGCGAGCATCCAACCGACCGCGCGGAAAAACGGCAACCCGAAGGTGGTGGCGATGCCAGGGTCGGGGATGCCAAGCGCGGCGAGGGATTCGCCGAGGAACCTGTAGGCGATTGTCCCGCCGATGGCGCCGGCGACGGCGAGGAAGAGCAGGTACAGCGGCCAGGTGGGGCGCACATGTTCCTGGGGTCGGCGCCCGGTGGTGGGAGCCTTCCCCGCCGTCGCCTCCGTGACAGTGGGGATGGTGTTATCGCTTACCGGGTGGGTCATCTGTGTCCATTTCGCCGTCCATGCCGCCTCCGCTGTCGGGGTGTGCTGGGAAGCTGGCGTGAAGTTCACCCTAATGGGGCCTGTTGGTGTTCTCGTAAATGGCCCAGGGCCCGGTAGTCATCCCTCGGTTCGCCCCCTGCTGGAGGGAAACTTATTGTGGGTAACAACACGCGGTGAACGCGACATGGCCGGGAACTTTCCTCCCGCCCGTGCCGACCAGTCCCTTAGTACCTCCCGCAAGCAGGTGCCTTAGTCGCTCACATCCGGTTGAAGAGCCGGCCCAGTCCAGGAGGACTTTCGTGATCATCTCTCCCATGCTCCCTCGTCGTGTCATCGCCGCTGTAGTGGCGGTCGGTGCCCTGAGTGTCGTAGCCACCCCGGCTGCCCTCGCGCATGACTCGGTGATCGGTGGCAATCCCGCGGACGGTGAGGTGGTCGAGGAGTTCCCGCGCAGCATCGAACTGGAGTTCTCGGGGCTTCCCCAGGAGGGTTTCAGCACCGTGGCCATCACCGATCAGGATTCCGGTGACCTCCTGTTCAGTGGTGAGCCGACCATCAAGGATCGACTGGTGACCCTCGACCTGCCGGCGGATATCAGTGGTGGACCAGGCGACTACACCGTGGGCTTCCAGATCCTCTCCTCCGACGGCCACGCCACCCGCAGCTCAACCACCTTCACCGTCGCCGGCGACGCGGCCGCTGCCACCACGGGTGACGCCGAGCCGGTGGAGGAGACCCCCGCTGCCGAGAACACCGCCGAGGAAGACACCTCCGGATGGAGCGATCTGATAGTCCCGACCCTCGTGGGACTGGCCGTCTTCGGGGCCATCGCCGGTGCCGGTGTCCTGGTCGTCCGACGTCGTGACGCGCGTTAAAGAGTGAAAAAGGCACCCGGTACATCCTCCCGTGCAGATGTGCCATGCCACGGGCCCCTCTTCCTGCCTCCGGATATGTCTCAGGACCCCCACCTGATGCTGGCCAGGTACCCGAGGACGACCCCGCCAGGAAATGCTTGCAGATTAGTCATTCACCACTGTATGGTCAGCGCATGCTGACCATTGCTTCCCGTCTCGATGTGATGAACCGCCTGGGTCGTGCCATGGCCGATCCCACGCGGTCCCGGATTCTGTTGTCCCTGCTCGATGCCCCGAACTATCCGGCGCAACTGGCCCGGGAACTAGGGTTGACGCGCTCAAACGTCTCCAATCACCTGACGTGCCTGCGGGACTGCGGGATCGTGGTCGCCGAGCCAGAGGGGCGGCGCACCCGCTATGACATTGCTGATGCCCACCTGGCTCAGGCCTTGACCGCTCTGCTGGAGACCACCCTGGCCGTGGATGAAAGCGCACCGTGCCTGGACCCGTCCTGCCCGGTTGAGGGTTGCTGCGACGCTACAGAGGGGCGGTAGAACAATGGACGCCTGTTGCGCGCCCGCCACGGCCACCGCGACCCGAGACCATGAGGAGCCCACCCCGTGGTGGCGTGACCGCGCCATCCTCATCCCGGTGGCTTCCGGACTGACCCTGCTCCTCGGCCTGATCCTCGAGTGGTTTATCCCCGGGGCCGGGCTGGTGGCCACCGCCTTGTTCTGGGTTTCCCTCCTGCTGGGTGCCTCCCAGTTCGTTCCCGGGGCCCTCACGGGACTGTTTACCCGGGGAAAGCTGGGTATCGGGTTGCTGATGACCATCAGCGCCACCGGTGCGGTCCTGCTGGGATTCATTGAGGAGGCCGCCGCCCTGGCCTTCCTCTACTCCATCGCCGAGGCGCTGGAGGATAAGGCGATGGACAAGGCCCGTTCGGGCCTGCGCGCCCTGCTGACACTCATCCCCTCGACCGCCACGATCGTCGCTGCTCACGGGGGTGCCCGCACCGTACAGGTCGAAGACCTCGTCCCCGGGGACATTCTGCGCCTGGCCGCCGGGGAACGCCTGGCCACCGACGGGGTGGTCCGCTCAGGTCACAGCAGCCTGGATGTCTCGGCGATCACGGGTGAATCCATCCCCGTCGAAGTCGGGCCCGGCGATGCGGTGCTGGCCGGATCCATCAACACCTCCGGCGCCCTCGAGGTCAAGGCCACCGCCGCCGGCACGGACAACTCCCTGACCACCGTCGTCAAGCTGGTGGAGCAGGCCCAGAACGACAAGGGCCGACGGGCCCGGATCGCTGACCGTCTGGCCCGCCCCCTGGTGCCCGGGGTCCTCATCCTGGCCATCCTCGTGGCCGCCATCGGTTCCCTGCTCGGTGATCCCGGTGTGTGGATCGAGCGTGCCCTGGTCGTCTTGGTGGCCGCTTCCCCGTGCGCGTTGGCGATCTCGGTGCCGGTCACGGTGGTCTCGGCGATCGGGGCGGCCAGTAAATTCGGTGTGGTCATCAAATCCGGCGCCGCCTTTGAACGCCTCGGCGGCATCCGGCATCTGGCCCTGGACAAGACCGGCACCCTGACCCGCAACCGACCCACCGTCACGGAGGTGCTCACCACCGGGGGAGTCAGCCGGGCCGAGGTCCTCGACTGGGCGGCGGCACTGGAGGCTCACTCCACCCATCCGCTGGCCGCGGCGATCACCGCCGCCGCACCCCACCCTCCGGTGGCCCAGCAGGTTTCGGAGGCCGCCGGCCAGGGCATTACCGGAGTCATCACCGGAACCCGGATTGCCGTGGGTAGCCCCCGCTGGCTTTCCCCTGGGCCTCTGGCCACCGAGGTGGAGTCCCTGGAAGAACAGGGCATGACCGTGGTCATCGTCCACCGCGACGACCAACCCGTCGGGATAGTCGGGGTCCGCGATGAACTACGCCCCGAAACCCCCGAGGTCATCAGGTCCCTGACTGCCGAAGGCTTCGGGATCACCATGCTCACCGGCGATAACACCCGCACCGCCCAGGCCCTGGCCGTCGAGGCCGGCATCCAGGACGTCCGTGCGCAGCTGCGCCCGGAGGACAAGGCCCGGGCCGTGGCTGACCTGCATGAGCGGGGTCCGGTGGCGATGATCGGCGACGGCATCAACGACGCCCCCGCCCTGGCCTCGGCAGACATCGGCATCGCCATGGGTGCCAGGGGCTCGGACGCCGCCATCGAGTCCGCGGACGTGGCGTTTACCGGCGATGACCTGCGCCTGATCCCCCGTGCCTTGCACCATGCCCGCCGGGGACGGGCCATCATCAACCAGAACATCGTCCTGTCCCTGGCGATCATCATCGTTTTGCTCCCGCTGGCGATCACCGGCGTGCTGGGACTGGCGGCGGTGGTCCTGGTCCACGAGGTGGCCGAGGTCATCGTCATCACCAACGGCCTGCGGGCCGCCCGCACCAAGCATCCTGACCTCAACCCGGTGGCGACGGCCACGGTTCCCACGGATGAGGATGCGCACGGAAAGACCCGGGTCTACTAGTGTTTTCACCCATCAGCACACTGGAAAAGAATGCATTTTCTCACCGGACGGGGAAGTAGAAGTCATGGCCGTGAGCAGCACACGTGAACGCAGGTACGAGCGGACCGCGCAGAAGAAGGGCTGGAGGACATTCCTTCGGCCCGGCTGGGTGTTCGGTGTCCTCGCCATCATCGCCTTCTCCTATTTCTCCTTTACCTTTCTGGCCCCGTGGCAGCTGAGCAGGGATGGTGCCATCGTCGAGCGCAACGATCAGATCGAGGCCGCCTTCGAGGTCGAGCCTGTCCCCGCCAGGAAGGTCTTCGACGCCCAGGGCAGCATTGAGCCTGAGGAGGAATGGGCGCGGGTCATCCTTGAGGGCCACTATCTGCCCGAGGATGAGGTCTTGATGCGCAACCGTCCGGTCGACTCCTCCCCCGCCTTCCACGCCCTGACCCCCTTCCAGCTGAACTCCGGTGAGGTGATCCTGGTCAACCGTGGTTTTCAACCGCCGTTCGAGGGCGGTGTCCCCCCGATGGACACCCCGCCGACCGGTGAGCAGTCCATTCTCGGCCACGCCCGATTTGCCGAGCAGACACCGATGTCCCCGCCGATCGAGGACCAGGGCTACCGCCAGGTCTACGGCATCAACACCGAGCAGATCGCCGAGGTGACCGGCACAGATCTCGCACAGGACTATGTGCAGCTGGCCGAGGGACAGGCCGGGGAGATCAACGCCATCCCGGTGCCCATGCTCGACCGCGGCTCACACCTGTCCTATGCCTTCCAGTGGATCGCCTTTGGCATCATGGCCCCGCTCGGCCTGGGCTACTTCATCTGGGCGGAGTTGAAGGAACGCCGCCGCGTGCGCCGCGAGGAGGTCGAGCTTTCCGTCGACGCCGCATCCGCCGAGCAGACCACGGACCAACAGGACGGTGACACGGATTCCGGCACGATGGGCACCCTCCGCACCCCCCTCCTGGAGAACGACACCCCTGGCCCCGCCCCTACCGAAACCACCACGTCCGCATCCTCCGGTGACCGTTCACGCATGTTGCACGACCGCTACGGTGACAGTCGACCGGATCACTCCCGGAAATTCGCTCGTCGCCAGCGCGAGCGGTTCTAACCGTGGCCTTCCCCGCAGCACCGTTCGACCCGCCTCACACTTGCGTGGGCCGTACCAGACCGGATGCCATCAAGCATTTTCAATAAGCTTTCAATAAGGGGTTTTCCCGGCTAGGCTACAGGCATGAGCACGCCCGACCACGGCCATGACCCCGGCCAGCCCCATGCCCCGAACGGACCCCCCACAGCCCTGACACCGACAGTGCCGACCACCCCTACCGACGATCATGCCCACGGCTCCGCACGCTGGGAGTTGGGGTTCTCGATCGCCGCCGGCGTCACTTACGCCGGTGGGATGATTGCGCAGTTCGCCTTGGGGCTGCCGATGGTCGGATGGCCGTTGGCGTTCTTTCTCGCCACCTACTTCTTCGGCGGGTTCTTCACCATCCGCACCGCGATCTCCTCCACGCTGCGGGGGAAGTTCGAGGTTGACTTCCTCATGCTTGTCGCCGCAGTCGGCGCTGCCCTCATCGGCCGGTGGGCGGAGGGAGCGGTGCTGCTGTTCTTGTTCAGCCTCGGCCACGCCCTCGAGGAGTACGCCCTCAGCCGCGCCAGCAAGTCCATTGAGGCCCTCGCCGAACTCGCCCCCCGCCACGCCCTGGTGCGCCGCGGTGATACCGAACCCGTGGAAGTGCCCGTGGAGGAACTCGTGGTCGGAGACATCGTGGTCATCCGCCCGAATTCCCGCATCCCCTCGGACGGGTTCGTGATCTCCGGGATGTCCGCCGTTGATCAATCAGCGGTCACGGGCGAGTCGATCCCCGTGGAGAAGGAACCGGTGGCCGACCCACAGCGGACGATGCACACGATTGACACCCTCCCCGCTGCCAATCGAGTGTTCGCCGGCACCGTGAACGGGTCCGGCGTGCTCGAGATCGAGGTCACCGCGACCGCCGCCGACTCAACGCTGAGCAAAGTCGTCGAGCTCGTTCGCACCGCCGACCAGGCCGCGTCCCCGACCCAGCAGTTCATCGACCGGTTCCAGCGCTGGTACGTGCCCGCCGTGATCCTCGGGGTCATCGCCACCTTGTTGGTGTCGATGTTCGTGTTCGCGCAGCTGTTCTCCGACGCTTTCTACCTCGCCATGACCGTGCTCGTCGCCGCGAGCCCATGTGCTCTCGCGATCGCCACCCCAGCCGCGGTCCTGGCGGGTGTGGCTCGCGCTGCCCGGGCCGGCGTGCTCGTCAAGGGCGGTGCCCCGCTCGAGACACTGGGCCGAGTAAAGGCGATAGCGTTCGACAAGACCGGCACCCTCACGTGGGGCGCGCCCCGAGTGACCTCACTGGCTCCCGCCAACGATACGTCCGAAGCGGAACTGATCCCCACACTTGTGGCTGTCGAATCGCTCAGCGACCACCCCCTTGCTGCCGCGATCGTCCGCGACCTTGCCCCCCGCGTCCCGGAGACCGAGCGGTTGGTGGCCACCGATCTCTCTGCCCTCACTGGACGCGGCATCACTGCGACGATCGACGGAGAACGGGTGGAAGTGGGCAACCTCCGCATGTTCGACGAGCAGCAGCTTAAGCTGCCTCCTTCGCTGGCCGAGGCCTACACGAAGGCCCGCGACTCGGGGCAGACGTTGATGGTGGTCCGTCGCGGTGACCGCTTCCTTGGGGTCGTCGGAGTGATGGATGCCTCCCGCAACGAATCTGCCCAGGTGCTCAGCATGCTCCGGGACACAGGGGTGGGCCATCTGGTCATGATCTCCGGCGACAACCAGCGGGTGGCCGACGCGGTCGGCCGGGAAGTCGGCGTCGACACGGCGATCGGAGAGCTGCTCCCCGAGGATAAGGTCACCCACATCACGGGCCTGGCCAAGACATACCATCCGATCGCGATGGTCGGCGACGGTGTCAACGATGCCCCCGCCATGGCCCGCGCTGATGTCGGCATTGCGATGGGTGCCGCTGGGTCGACGGTCGCGCTGGAGACCTGTGACATCGCGTTGATGAGTGACGACCTCGGACGCGTCCCGTTCGCTGTCCGGCTGAGCCGGGCGACTGGCCAGATCATCCGGCAGAACCTCATCGCCAGCCTCGCAGTCGTCGTTGTCCTCATCATCGCGACCTTCCTCGGGTTGAATATCGGCGCTGTCGTGCTTATCCACGAGGGATCCACTCTCATCGTCGTCGCAAACGCGCTGCGCCTGCTCAACTTCCAGAAGGGCAAGGAACACGCTGGCATCGACCACGAAGATAAGCCCACGCACTGACGCTTCCCCCTGCCAGTCACCAGTGGGGGCAGTTTCGAGAACAGTCCGAAGCCGCGTTCACCCTCAGGCCAGCGAAACCGTCTCTGACCTACTATCGACTCCGCGTGACAGTGTCATACCTCGGCGCCTAGCCACACACATCCTCCGTGAGGTAAAGGCAGGCAAACGACTTCTGCCCCTGACAGCAAGCCTCGTCTGACGTGATCATTCAGCTGCCCTTCTCTGGAGATAAAGACAGCCACCCAGGATGAGTTCCTGCATGTCCTCTCTGATGAAGAATTCGTGAAGATTCTCTCCCCAGACTGGCTTTGTGACTGGGTTCTCCTCAATAGTCGAGGTAGGAGAGCATGCCACCTATTCTGGTGGCCACAGGCAGAAGAAGAGCTGCTGGCGGTACTGATCCGGAAAATGTGGAAGGCCTGGCGCTCCCCGGCAACGATGGTCAGCTGCTCGGGAAACCCCGAAGGAGTGAAACATGCACTGGGATGGAGACCACATGGGGGGTTGGGGCATGGGAATGGGCTGGTTGGTCCTGGCCCTACTCGTGCTCGGTATCGTGGTCTTGATCATGATCATGGTCGGCATTTTCCGCGGCGGAATAGGACGAGGTCCAGGAGGCGATGACAGGGCTCAGGGACCGGAGCGCAATCGGGCACGAGACATGCTCGATGAGCGCTATGCCCGAGGGGAGATCGACGCCACTGAGTACGACGAGAAACGGCGGCGTCTTGAGAACCGTAAGGATAAAGATTAGGCCCTGACGCCACCCAGCCCCCGGCAGGTGCTCCCCCGGGGACACAGGTCATGGCTGGGATCGCCTCCGGGTGGAATCGGCGTCTGCGAGGCCGGGTTTCCCTGGGCTCATCCATCAACTCCCTCCCCCAGGTCTCTGAGGGCGACGACGCGGGCATCCTCGTGCGAGGAAACCTATGGCAGCGGAAGTACTTCACAGCCAGGACGGTCTACTGCAGGTGGAGGTAGTTGCCGCCCAGCAAGAGAGGGATATCCGCGCACGTCAGGCTCGGGTTTTCACTTATAATGGCACGATTCCGGGGTGGACCTGGCAGGTGAGCCCCGGGGACTAGTTCATCCCCGCAGCGGTTCTTTTCTTCGTGGCTTAGGCGGTGACAATGCTCCGCCGAGGAGCCTTGGTCGCTTCCCGCGGTTACGGCACCATGTACGCCGTGTTGGCTGGCGTCGTCACCCGCGTGGCCGTCTTCTATCACGGGGTCCACGGGCGCAAGGTTTCTTGACGCCCGCTTATCGACGCCACCTCTCCCCCATCTTTCGTTCACGGCCGCACCCTCCCGGAAAGGTGTGGCCTGTGTGATTCGGAGCGCACTTCGCCGCCGATAAAACTGGGCTTGAGCTGGGAGAATCCTGATATTCACTGCATACCCGGGCGCTAGCGTGGGCTTTTTTCGCTACTTAAGGCCGGCGATTCTGGCAGACAAATTATAGGCGGCCGGGGGGCTTGCATACACTAGGTCGAATATGTATGGTTCTGCGAATCAATAACGAAACGGTCACGATGTGCTCACGATTGGGTTATCGTCCAGGCCCGTGCAGCGGGCAGCATGACAGGAGTAGAACCATTTCCAGCCAGAATCAGCGGTCTACCAAGAGCCGCATCGCCTTCATGGCCGCTGCCATCGGCGCAGTCTCCACCGCCGGCATCGGCGGCGCGGCCGCAGGGACTCTGCAGGCCGATTCCGCCGCCGCCCAGAAATCCTTCACCGCCGACTACCAGCTTGCCAACGACTCGCAGCAGGTGCTCTACCCCGAGACCGATTCCGCCCCGCAGATCCTGACCATCGCCGAGCACAAGCCGGTGGACAACCTCGACGAGCAGCTGAACAAGTCCATCGAACTCGCCGCTGAGCGTGCTGCTGCCGAGGCCGAGGCAATCGCAACCGCGGAAGCAGAGGCTGCCGCCGCGGAGGCAGAGCTGGCCGCGCAGGCCCCGTCCGCCTCTGTGGTCAAGCCCACCGAGGGCACCTTCACCTCCGGTTTCGGTATGCGCTGGGGCAGCCTTCACGCCGGCCTCGACATCGCCAACGTCGTGGGTACCCCGATTCTCGCCGCCATGGGCGGCACCGTCATCGACTCCGGTCCGGCCTCCGGTTTCGGCCAGTGGATCCGCATCCAGCACGACGATGGCTCCATTGCCGTCTACGGCCACATGGAAACCCTCGACGTCAGCGTCGGCGAGCAGGTCACCGCCGGCCAGAAGATCGCCGGTATGGGTAACCGAGGTTTTTCCACCGGGTCCCACCTGCATTTTGAGCTCTACCCCACCGGCAGCGGCGCCGTCGACCCTGCCCCCTGGTTCGCCCAGCACGGCATCACCTTCTAGTTGTGCTGGCCAGCCTGGAAAAGACAATGACGTAATCGATGCGCGGGGTCAACAACACCAGCAGGACACCTAACAACAATGCCTGGTCGTCGGCCCCGTCCCACAAGAGCTGACGACGTACTACTAGTCGGTGAGGGCCGGGATGAAGATCTGCCAGGTCTGCAACATCCACATCATGGCGAAGGGAATGAGCACCCAGAACACACCCATCCACGGGCGCCAGCGGGTGAAGCTGTTCAACTTACGCACCATGATGATGGCGCAGCCGATGACACCCGCGGCGGGGACCAGGCTGGTGACAAGGGGCCACCAGATCTGCGAGGAACGGGAGCACAGCCAGAGGGCGTCGCCGGCGTCACAGACGGGACCACCCATCAGCCGGGCAACCCACGCAAGCACATAAGCGACCACGACGGTGGCGATGATGGTGCCGAACAACCAGGTGAAAGCCTGACGCGTCGACATCGTGTTGCGGTCGGCCTGCAGCACGGGATCCGTGGAGGAGGCGACTTCCTCGGCTGTCCGGGGAGCCGGCGGGCGGCGGTTGGCGAAGTCGGCGTCCGCGGTCAGATCGTTCTCCGGGTGATCGAGGAAGTAACGCCTGCGGCGGCCGTCACTCTGCGGGCGCTGGGGCGAATTCGTCTCCGGGTCACGTCCATTCATGCCCTCACCTTAGCCTTCGCGTCAGTACCGGGGTGAGGGGTGTCAGCAGAACGGGGACGTGGACGTGCCCGAGGAATTCGGTGGCGGAGAAACCGACGAAAACTCGTTCCCGCGGGCCGGGTGGGGTGGAGCCGAGGATGAGCAGATCACCCTTCTTCCACGTGAGTGCATCGATCGCACCCGACCAGCCTTGCCTGATCCGATGTCCGAGTCGCCCGAGAGATCCGGGAAGAATTCCCCCAGCACATCGTAAGAACGGTCCATGACGGCGAGGGAGTGCTCGCGCCACTCGTCGATGAGCTCGCTGGTGAAGTCGAATTTGTCGTGGAAGGACTGGTCCGCGAGGCCAGAGGGGGAGAACGCGAAGACCCGCAGATCCACCCCCCAGCTATCAGCGAGACGGGCGGCGCAGTGGAGTGAGGGGTCATTCTCGTCGATCTCGCTTGCCAGGAAAGCGTAGTTGACGCGGGTGACCCCTCGTTTAGCCAACCGGACCGCGCGTGGTGCCAGGCCCAGCGATGTGGGGAAGGAATGCAGCAGCGCCTCCGCGGCGGACCATTGCCGGTCGGATCCGGGCGGCAATGTCCTCCAGAGTCGATGATGTCATGAACCCGGTCCTAGACACTTTCGCCCGCCAAACCGATCGCTTCCCTAGTCCGCCATCGTGCTCAGGGACCACACAGTGGCGTAGGGGGTCTCCTCCCCGTCGGCGTCGAGACCGATCTGGGCAGAGGAGATCTCCACGACCATGAGACGGGGACGGGGGTCCCCCTCAGTGAGCGGGTCGACGGAGCCGGGGATCTCGACCTGCTCGGTGTCATAGGGGCCGTGCAGCTGCTGGTCGTTGGCCGCCGGATCGTCGTAGATCATCAGCAGCTGCCAGTCATGGTCGTGGATCGCCTCCGGGATCTCCAGCAGCAGGGTGTCGTCCGGGCCGACCGGCAGGTTGGGAACCTCACCCTCCGGGCACTCCAGCCCGGGCTCACACACCAGGTAGGGGGAGACCTCGATGGAGGCGTCACCCACGCGGGCCGTCACGGTGATGTCCTGCGGGGCGGGTCCGAGCCGGTTGTTCCACCAGTTCTGGGCGAGGATCGCGGCGAGGATGATGACCACCACGGCGACCAGGAGAGCGAGAAACTGCAGCAGCGACCTCTGCCGCGCCTTTTTAGGGGTGGACATGGCTCCTCATCCTACTGGGCGGGGATGAGCTCGACCTCGTAGAGGTCGGGCCAGCGTTTCCCACCCAGGAGGAACCAGCCGGTGCCGAACACGTGCGCGGCCCCGTTCAGGGCATGATCAGGCGAGGCCTCGGTCGAACACAAACCCCTATATGTGCGTCTCCTGCGACGCGTTGACCATGCAGTCCGCGAAGACGGACAGGCGGTGAAAACCGCCGTGTTGCTGACCACCGGGGTCAACGCCGAAGGTTACCGCGAACTCCTGGGCACGCACGTCGTCACGAGTGAGTCGGTGGCCTCCTGGACCGGGTTCTTCCGCGATCTCGAAGCTGTGACTGTTAGCTTTGTGTGGCGGCTTTTTCGCAACTTTATTGGCGATTGAGCTGATGCCGGTGACGAAATCTGGATAGGCCATATGGACGCTCGGGATGAGCTTGTTAGAGACCGAAGGCACCGCCGCTGACGAGGATGAAGATTCCCAGGCTGATCAGAACGATCGGGAACAGCACGTGCTCCCAGCGTTCGAGGACTTCTGCGATGGGTGGGCGAGTGGCCACGAACTTTGCCAGCAGGACCAGGCCTGCCACCAGGATGAGGAAAACGATGCAGTAGATGATGACGGTGGCGTTCTCCACGTTGAGGAAGACCGGGACGTAGACGCCGATGTTGTCGCCACCGTTGGCGAACGTCACCCCGGCGACGGTCAAGATACCTACGTTCTTTCCGCTGACTGTCGCGTCGTCATCGTCGTCATCATCTCCCCGCCAGGCCTGCCAGGCCGCCCACAATCCCAGTGCCAGGGGGATCAGCCCGAAGTAGGGAATCGCCTCGGTGGGCAGGAAAGCATCCGCCCCTATGGTGACCAGGACTGAGGCTGCGAGAATACCCGCGAAACCAAGGTACTGACCAGCCAGAATCCGAAGCGTGGTCCCCGCTTGGCCGGCCCCGCGGGCGAAGAACAGCGAGAGCACGATGATGTCGTCGATATTGGTGGCGATGAACAGGCCGATCGCCGACAGCAGGCTGGTGACCATTACGCTCCTGCCTGTCCGATGTCACAGCCGGGCACGTCACAGTCTGAGTCGAGGCAGGGGACGTTGCCATCGACGGCCAGGGTGGTGTCCAACAGCGAGTTCAACGCCTGGACAAGATGGGCGTCGACGATCTCATAGCGGGTCTGCCGTCCCTCCGGTTCGGCGACAACAATTCCGCAGTCTTTCAGGCAAGCAAGGTGGTTCGACACATTTGACCGCGTCAGGTCCAGCTCCCGAGCGAGAGCGGCAGGATAGACCGGCCCCTCCAGCAGGGTCAGAAAAATACGGGAACGAGTCGGATCTGCCATGGCCCGACCCGACCGGTTCATCACATCGAGACGAGAAGCAATAGTCAACATGCACTGAACTATACAGCCAACACTGAACAGTATATGCCCGTACGTCCTCCCCCAAGGAACGGGCCAGGCACCATGCGAACCAGCCCGGATCGTCATGCATCGGAAAGGGTCGCCTTGGGCGCAGGACTTCAGAAAATAACCACGATGGATGAAGAGAGAGGTTCCACTGCTGTCTCCTCTCACCAGTTAAAAGGGAGTGCTGCCCCCGACGCCGGGGGAGGGCGTCACCCAGATGACACCGGCTTGCTCGGGGGTGAGGACGACCGCTTTCCCGTCGGCGTCTGTGAGGAGAACTCTGTCTTGGTGTGGGCCCGCGCCAGCGACGTTCACTATGGCGCCCGGAACTATTTCCTGCCTCCTGAAGCCGGCTAACTGGCTGGAGTCAGCATCAGAGATGCGGATGATTTCGTAGTCACCCGGAGTGGCGTGGGTGAGCCGGGTGGCATTGATGGAGCGGGAGATCTGCCCGGTAGCGGTGGGGATGGGGTCGCCGTGTGGATCGGTGGCGGGGTTCCCGAGGAGAGCCTCGATACGCTCGATCATGGTTTCTGAGGCGGCGTGTTCGAGCCGTTCGGCCTCGTCGTGGACCTCCTCCCACGGGTAGCCCAGGGTGGTGGCAAGGAAGGTCTCAAGCAATCGGTGCCTGCGTACCATCGCGATGGCGTACTTCTCGCCTCGCTCGGTAAGCATGACCGGTTTGTAAGGTTGATACTCCACAAGTCCCTGGGCCGCCAGCCGCTTGACCGTATCCGAGACGTTGGGCGTGGTCGTGCCCATCCGTGCCGCCAAGGCCGTGGCGGTGATGGGTGGGCCTCCCCACTCGGTGGCCGCCCAGATCACCTTGAGGTAGTCCTGGGCTACCGGCGTGATCTCACTCAGGTCCATAGACTCACGCTACCGAAGACCACAGCCGGTCAGCCCCGACCGGTGACCAGCAGTCCGATCAAGGCGAGATTCAACGACACAATCAACGCGACCACCACCCAGGACGCCACCTGCAGAGGAACCCGGATGGCGAAACCACCCATGAGGGTTTGATCACTGCTCAACACCACCAGCGGGATCAGGGCGAAGGGGATACCCAGGCTGAGGACCACCTGGGAGAGCACCAGCGCCCACGTCGGCTCCACCCCGGCGGCGATCACGATTAAGGCGGGGAGCAGGGTGACCGCTCGCCGCACCACCTGCGGGATCTGCCGGTGCAGCAATCCGCCCATGATCGTGGATCCGGCGTAGCAGCCCACCGAGGTGGACGCCAGCCCGGAAGCCAGCAAACCGACACCGAAGGCCACTCCGACTACCGGGCCCAGCGTGTCGGTGATCACCGCGTGGGCCCCTTCGATGCTGTCGGTGCCAGGAATCCCGTTCAAGTTGCCGGCCGCCAACAATAGCATTGCGATATTGACCGACCCGGCCACCAGCAGCGACAGGAGAACATCCCACCGGGTGACACGGAGCAGACGCGGCAATGCCTCGGGCGGGATGGTGTCACCGTGGCGGTCTCGGGCGAGGGAGGAGTGGGCATAGATGGCATGGGGCATCACGGTGGCTCCGAGCATGCTCGCGGCCAGCACCACCGTCGGGGTCCCCTCAAAGCGCGGGATAATCCCAGCCAAGGCCTCGCCCCAGGAGACAGTGCCGATGAACATGCCTGTGAGAAAGCCAGCGGTGATGATTACCAGCAGACCTACTATGACGAACTCGAAGGGACGCTGACCGTGCCTGGATTGGATGGCCAGCAGCAGCATTGATACCAGCCCGATGAGCAGGCCCCCCATCAACAAGGGGAGGCCGAAGAGAATGTGGAGGGCGATCGCCCCGCCGATCACCTCGGCTAGGTCCGTGGCCGCGGCGACCGTCTCTGCTTGCGCCCAGAACGTCAAGCGTCGTCCCCGGGGTAGCCGTTGCCCCAGCAACTCCGGCAGGGAATAGCCGGTGACCAGACCGAGCTTGGCTGAAAGGTACTGCACGAGCATCGCCATGACGTTGGCGACCACCAGCACCCACACCAGCAGGTACCCGTACTGTGCCCCGGCGGTGATGTTCGCCGCGACGTTGCCCGGGTCCACATAGGCCACCGCAGCCACGAAGGCCGGGCCTAGTAACCAGGCCAAGGGCTGACGGCCTACCCGTCGCCTACTCAACATCCTTTGCACCGCTTCGCCTGGGTCTCCCCGGACTCTACTGAGCCTCATAAAAGTTAAGTTACACGAACTTTCAGTGACGGAGGGTAAATTTTAGGGATCCTGCTGCACTCGTGAGATGCGCGGCCCTCCTCCTGGCACGATGAAGATCATGGGCATTTTCCCGGGCCGACTTTTCCTGCCATGAGATCATCCTGGAATGTGACCCACAGATTCGTTTGGCGGCTGCGGTGATGGGGAAGTCAGTGCGACCGGATTCTCTCCCTCAATTTTTTGCCCCTATACCTCTATATATAGGACACCTCGAGACGACCTCAGAGCACCCTGGCCCACCCATGCCTCACCGCCGGTGGTCAGCTGCCGGAAAGCAGTTTCTGCCCATCCTCCCGCAACTCCCCTGTCGGGGACACATGCCGATATAGCGTCTGACGGGTAATCCCCAACTCCTGACACAGGGCTGCGACATTGGTTTCCGGTTGGCCCATCGATGCCATCGCCAGGCGCACCTTCGCTGGGGTCATCTTAAACGGCCGGCCGCCCTTGCGCCCACGGGCACGGGCGGATTCCAGGCCGGCCTTGGTGCGCTCGGAGATCAACTCACGTTCGAACTCAGCGAGGGCGGCGAAGATCCCGAAGACCAGCTTGCCCTGCGCCGAGGTCGTGTCAATCGCCGCCCCCTGACCGGTGAGCACCTTCAACCCCACCCCGCGGGCGGTGAGGTCATGGACGATGTTGACCAGGTGGCGCAGATTCCTGCCCAACCGGTCCAACTTCCACACCAACAAGGTGTCGCCGGAGCGCAGGGCCTTGAGGCACGCCTCGAGGTGGGGTCGGTCCTCTTGCTTGCCCGACGCCATGTCCTCGTAGAGATGGCCCGGATCCACCCCGGCCGCAAGAAGGGCGTCGCGTTGCAGATCGGTGGTTTGCGACCCATCCGACTTCGACACCCGCATATAACCAATCAGTGCCATAGGATTCTCCCATCACTTATACGATCGTTTACGTGACACGATTTTCAAAAATGTCATCCAAGGTCGAAAAAGCCGATTTTGTCACTTAACGCGTTATTTTACCTATGTCACGTGAACGGTGTAAAAAACCATTAATGTGACACGATTTTCCGGTTGACCCAGTTTCCTTGCCGGCCCGCCACCGCTCTGGCCGGAAAGGGTGTCTTTTCATGTCTGTGCGCCTGGCTTCTCGTGGAGTCGACTTCTGACAAGGTCGCTACGCCGGACCGTGATCCATGGCACACTTATTGGTGGTCGCGGTTTCTGTGCGCAGTGTTGAGGCACTCGCGAGCGCCTGGTTGTCCTCACCATGCAGTCACTGCGTAGCTTGATGGTCGACGAGGAGTTCCACCGACCCGTCCTTCAGCGAATTATGCTGGCGAACGTAGCATCTCCTCATCAAGGAAAAGGTAATAGATATGGCACAGGGAACTGTGAAGTGGTTCAACTCCGAGAAGGGCTTCGGTTTCATCGCCCCCAACGATGGGTCCGCTGATCTTTTCGTCCACTACTCCGAGATTCAGGGCGGCGGTTTCCGCAACCTGGAGGAAAACCAGCCGGTGGAGTTCGAGGTCGGCGAGGGCGCCAAGGGCCCGCAGGCCCAGCAGGTTCGCCCGCTCTAGGCCGTGTTACGAAAATCCGGTGGGTGAGACCGGCGTGTCATAAACAGCAACGAGGGTTTCCCCACGCACGCTGTTGGTGTCGAATCATCAACGCTTGCAAGGAAACCCTCGTTGCCTACTTTACCGCCCTCAGCACGCCATGACCTCACTGACGCCGAATGGCATCTACTCGCCCCACTGCTGCCCGCCCCCTCACGGCGGGGACGCCCCCGTACCTGGGACCTGAGATCCCTGGTCAACGGCATCTTCTTCCGGATCCGTACCGGATGCCCCTGGCGTGATGTCCATGAGCGCTACGGACCGTGGTGGCGGGTCCACGACCTGTTCGCCCGTCTCCGGGCTGACGGAGTGTGGGAGGACGTACACACCCGGTTGCTCACCCACGCCCAGGAGAAGGGAAAACTCTCCTGGGAGGTCAGCGTGGACTCCACCACTGCCCGCGGGCATGTCCATGCCGCCGGCGCCCGCAAGGACAGTCCCCTCCGGCACCCCGGGGAGCCTGATCATCATGGTTTCGGGCGCTCCCGGGGCGGATGGTCAACAAAGATCCACGTCGGTATCGATGCCGGGTGTGGGGTGATGTCGTTGGTGATCACCCCTGGCCAGGCAGGTGATGGGCCACAGATGGTGCCGGTCCTGGACAAAATCCGGGTCCCGTCCACCGGCCGGGGCCGGCCGCGGCGACGACCCAAGCGGGTGCTGGCAGATAAGGCGTATTCCTCGCGAGCCAACCGAAAGTATCTACGGTCGAGGGGCATCAAGGCGACAATCTCCCAGCCGAAGGACCAGGTCGCCCACCGGCGGCGCAGGGGATCAGCCGGTGGCCGACCCCCTGCCTTTGACACTTCTGTCTACCGGCGGCGCAATGTGGTGGAGCGGGGGATCAACCGGATCAAGCAGCACCGTGGGTGTGCCACGCGTTTCGATAAGTTAGTGGTGCACTTCGAGGCCACGGTTCAGCTGGCGGTGATCCGGTACTGGCTGAAACGACTTTCGTAACACCGCCTAAGCCACTCGCGTGGTAAAGAATGACCGCCTCACCGTCGGGTGCGGCGGTTTTTCTCATCGCCTGGCCAGGGATGGTGTCCCATGGTCGTGGCCACAGCACCCACAAAACGCATGAACGACGCTTCGACCCTACGAGGGGTGTGCCTGGTTGTAGGCCTCGACGATGTGCTTGGGGATGGAGCCCCGATCAGACACCTGAAGGTTCTGCTCCTGCGCCCACTGGCGGATCCGGCGGGAGTGTAAACGCTTCGCCCCACCAGCAGCCCGGGTGCGGGAGTTGCGTGCCACCGGGGCGGGTTGGGCAGCCTCGACGTAGGGGGCGAGCAGATCAAGGAATCGGGTGGCGTTGTCCTCGGAGAGGTCGATAACGTACTCGGAGCCCTCGACGCCAAATCGGAGGGTGGTCACCTGGTCATCGGTCAGGGGCGTGCCGTCGATGTCGTCAAAGTACTGGGTGATTTCGCGGCGTGCCACGGGGTGCTCCTCGGTGTAGAAGGGATTTCTCGGTGACGTATCCGTGAGGAAACTCCACTGCTATTTATGGTTATGGCATGAGTTTACAGTTTCACGCCCCCTGAACGTTCTGACCCCCGGAGGAAGCCGAACAGATCAAAAGCGGTAAGTTATCCGGGGGCTGTTGCACACTCGCGTTGTGGACCCAATTAGCAGAGCTGCCCACCTATCGTGCGCTGCACGCCAACCAATAGTGCGTAAGCCGGAATTTCTATTTCAACAGCACCCTTTCCCCATGCCCCGGCCCCTGGTTCAGACAACGCTCAGCGCTAGGAGCTAGTTCTGTTTCTTGTCTTGGCGTGCTTCTACTTCATGTTGTCGCGTCTTCCGCTGGTGCTCGCGCGCCCGAATACGGGCGATTTTTTCCTCCCGCTCTTTCTTCTGTTCAATCTCTTCTTGCGTCGGGGACGTGGCTCGATTCAGGAGGGTCTGTACCTGGTACGTGAAAGTCTTTCCGTATCCTTCGACGGACTTAGATAGCTTCTCTAAAGCTTTGCGTTGTTTTTGCTCATCCGTCTCTTGAAACATTGTTCCAGCCCAGATGCCGGGGTCGAGTTCGAAAGTGTCGGCGTAACGTTCGTTTTTTTCGTCTCGGTAATGAATGTGGACGAGCTGCTGGGCAGGGATTCCCTCGGCAGAAAGTGCGTCCCGGTCACCGACTTCATAGTCCTTATGGGAAACCCAAAAGGGTGCTGTTACCTTTTGTCCTGGCACCCAAGTGCGGAACGTGCGCCCAGCAAACACCGTCCTAGGTATTTCCGCGTTGGGGTGGTGGAAGGTCTGACCAGGGTCGCTGTTTTTGTTCAACGCATCCAAGTCAGGCTCAGGAAGCGGTGGGTCAAACTCAGCGTGAACTTGATAGGCGACCGACTTGCCCACGTTGGAGATCTCCAGGTCGAGGACATCCATTGTGCTCTTCGGCGGAAGATAGCGAACAGTCATCATCGGGCGATTTGTTCGCTCCACTGATTCTCGTTGCAGTTCTACCGACTTTGCTTGATGGTCGGCTGAATCAGTAGCGAGGCGGTTGTACTCTTCTTGCTGCTTCTGAGACGCCAGTGCCGCCTCAGAATGGTCGGTTCTAGCTATTTCGTTCTGTTTGATGATTCTCTTCGTTTGATAGACAGCAACGAGTGCCGCGACCGCCGTAATGACAGCAAGAACGAAGATGCCAGCATTAGCAGCAGCTGCCACTCTCTCTGCCGTCCACCACTGAAAATCAGTAACATTCATCAATGATCCCTTTCTCTCAAGTCATGTAATTCGCAAATCAAGCTTGGCGGCGTGGGCGGCTGCGCGATTATGAGCCAGACCATGATCACCCTCGCCGCAAGGCAGCGTGCCCCCGTCCGAGGACGAGAGCACGATTCCTTGCGGTCGGCGGAATTAGACCCATTGGCGGATGGTCCCGCTCGGGTTTCCCTTTCCGTGACCAGGAGTGACAAACCGGCCGGTAGCCGCGGAGCGGTACACCGGCCGGTGGTTGCTGGTTCCGCTGCCCACCTGCTCGGTGGTGGTCTTCCCCGGCCACCGCGCAACCGTGGACTTGGGAACGAAGCGGCCGGTCTTGGCGGATCGATGGACTGATCGTCGTGCCACGAGAACTCCTCTCAAGTTTATCGAGAGTGAGCGTGTCCGCTGATCGGACACTGGTAGCTCCGCTAGGATCGCTGCTATCACCCGTCAAAGTGATGGCGATGAGGTTCTAGCCTCTCGATACTGCCGGGGTCTGGTGGCTGCCAGGCCCCGGCATCGCTTTTCAGCGATACCCATTACATGGCTACTTCCTCCCAATATCCCCCTTTTTGCTGGTAGATCGCCTTTTATCCTCAATTTTCTTGAGCACGCTTTCCCGCTGCGAAGCGGTAATCACCTTTCGTGCCTGGGCCACCTCCGGAGTTCCGAACGAAGAACGTTCGAACGCCTTTCTATAGCTGTCACTCATGCGGTCTCCTCCTTAGTTGCGTCGTCTCGAAGGCGGGCATGGATACGAGCCAACCGCCGCTCGATCCCCTTGGGGGTGGTACCCATCTTCTGTCCAATCTCACGGTGTTTAAGCCCCTCAAGATGAAGGGTGAGTATCTCGCGGTCTTGAGGGCCTAACATTCCTACAAGGCGCATCAGGTCTATATCTTGAGTTACTGCCTCAGCCGTGTTCTCGGGGTCCACAAAGGAGCCTCTGTCACTGAATCCGTCCAGGTAGATCATCTCCTGCTCCCGTTTTCTCTGCCGGTGAAAGGCCGTCAGTGGGTCGGCTGAAGAAAACAAGCATCGATTGATGAAAAAAGTGCGCATGCTGGCAGGGCCGTTGGGCCTCCACCGCCCACCGAAAAGGGACTGCTCACGAAACCGGTAGATGCCGTCGGCGACAATATCTTCTGTCAGGTCCTCTATTTCATGTTCTCTCAGGGAACTCGGGTCGAGATCAATACCCGTAGAGATGCCTTTGACCTTTAACGAACCGCATTTTTCGAGCAGTTTTCCCTTGCGGAGCCAAGATCGGATCACCATGAATCCGTAGTCCACCAGCTCCCGTTCGAAATCCGCATAGTCTGCTCCACGAAATCCTTGGTCGGCAAGAATTTGGTAGAGCTCACGGTCTCCGTCTCGCCTGCTCACTTCATCTACAGTTTGACTAGTGACCCACCGCTGGACCGCATTCCGCCGGCGGCGCAGCCCTGGCTCAAAGAGTTCGTCAGCGTCCTCCATGCGGCCCCCTTCGGGCTATTTACTCAACACTTTAAGTTACATGGAAACAACGCCTCAAATCCCCCTTTCCCCTGTTCAGATGGTCTTCCTTCACCTTCTCGAGCGCTCTCAACTCTGACCGAGTCTCGTTTCATAGGCGCAGGATCACCTTGCAGTGGAGACGCCTGAATCTGGGTCTTGCGGTGCGATAGGCTTGTTCCCACCTACACCCCCTAAATAAGGATTCGTCCCATGCCTACTCCCTCTCCTGAGCCCCATGAGATTGTCGAGCATTTCCACGATTTCATCGAAAATTCCCGTCCTGGAAATCAAATCGTTCGAGCAGCTCGGGACATCGAGTACCATGATCGGACCGTCACGATCACTTACTCTCCTGCCCATGTCGGAGCCACGGACGAGGCTCTGTTGAGCGTTATTCCTAATCGGCTAGCCGTAATTCTCGGTACTCCGATTGCGTTTAATGACCAAAAGGGGACATATATTCGTTCAGCAGTAGATCTGCTTACAGTGCTCTCCGAGCAGGGCGAAGTACTGGACGAAATAAGCACTGAAGAGCTTCATGCGCGGGCTGTCTCCTGACCTTTCTTCGCACACAAGCTGGTTAACGTACCTCTAGACCGACCGAGTGCTGGCATAAAACCTTGGCTTGCTGGTTCCGAAGTTGAATCTAGTCACTTTTCAATGCCCGGTAGAGGGTGGCTCGGCTGACGTTGAGGTCCTTGGCAATGACGACCTTGGACTCCCCAGCGACGGCCCGTCTGCGAGCTTCCTGGACTTTCTTCGGACTGAGAGCGCGTTTACGGCCTTTGTACTTTCCGGCTTTCTTCGCCAGAGCAATGCCTTCAGCCTGACGTTCACGGATGATGGTGCGCTCGAACTCGGCGAAGGATCCGAGGATCCCCAGCATGAGGGTGGCCCGCGGGTCGGTGGAATCCTCGGAGAAGGTCAGGTTCTCCTTGATGAAGTGCACCGATGCTCCCTTGGCGGTGATCGCATCGATGATGAACCGCAGATCCACCAGGGACCGGGCCAGACGGTCGATGGAGGCGACATGCAGCTCGTCATGGTCGCGCAGGTAGTCGATGCAACGCTCCAGTCCCGGACGATCTGCCCTCGAGCGGGCGGAGACTTCATCGATGAATTCCTTGTTGACGTCGCCGATCATGGCGCGTTGGCGGGCGAGGTTCTGATCCGCACTGGACACACGCAGGTAGGAAAACCGCTGCACCTTCGAGGCCTCCAGTATCAGCGCCGCAGGGGCTGGCGGCGCCACAGCTACCTGCGTGGCCGGGACTGGTACAGGAGTCGACTCCTGCCGCCTCTCCCCCACCTCCCTCCCCTGCTCCCGGGGCAGCTCCCCGACGGCCAGGGAAGTGTCGGTGTCGATGGGTTCATGCCAGGTAGGGATGTTCCAGCCATGGCCGGCGCCGCCGTCGAAGACGATGTCTTTGGTGGAAAAATCCTCGACCTCGGACCAGGTGGTGTCCCCGAGGTAGACCTGGGCCTTGGTGATGGTCGAATACACCCGCTGGACCCGCAACCTGGCCTTCGGGATGCCATTGGCACGATAGGTGGCGTGCGTGGGGTTGTTCGAATGCTGCTCGAAGCGGAGGCCGCCGTCGTCGAGGATCAGCCCGGTGGGCACCAGCTCGTCCTCGACGGCCCAGGAGCGACCGTAGTTCGTGGATCGTTTAATCCGGGTATTGTTCTTGCCCCGGCGGATGATCTGGACCCGGTCGGCAGGCCGGCCGTAGTCATCAAGCAGTGTCCCGACTCTGGCCATGTTCGCCTCCGATGTCTCACTAAGTCCTTGCTCTCAATGAGAATTCTATCAGCGATAGGGATTAGGGCCCCGTGAGACAGCAGATACTCTGCAAGCAGTCATGTCTCAATGGGGTATGCCCTATCGAATCATCTTTATCTCAAAACCGACAGGAGCCACCAAGGGGGAGGGGCGCTCATCGTCTGCACCTCTTCAGGATGAGATCTCCCCGATTGCCTGCGTTGCCGTTCATGCGCAGCACGACAGCAGCGACGGGTCGGTGGTGAAGGCCTTCGCGGCGATCCGGATGCCCTCGGCCATGGTCAGGTAGGGGGCCCAGGCGTCGGCGACCTCGGCGACGGTCCTGCCGAGCACGTGGACGCCTGCGGCGGCGAGCTCCCCGGCGTCCTTGGCGACGGCGGTCAGGCCGAGGATCTCGTTCGTCTCGGCGTTCACGACGATCTTGATGAACCCGCGGGTGTCGCGGTTCACCAAGGCGCGGGGCACGTGGTGCAGGGGCAGGACGCGGCAGTCGCAGCGGATCCCCGCGGCGAGGACGTCCTTCTCGGTCATCCCGACCGCGCCGATCGCGGGCCCGGTGAACGTCACCCGCGGCAGGCGGGCGTAGTCGACGGACCGGTCGGCGTCGGCGAACGCGTTCTCGGCGACGAGGGTGCCGTGGTGGGCGGCGACGTAGACGAACTCGGGGTGCCCGGTCACGTCGCCCGCGGCCCAGATCCGCGGGTTCGAGGACTGCAGCCGGTCGGAGACGACCACCTCGCCGGAGTCTCCGGTCTTCACCCCGACCGCATCGAGGTTCAGGCCATCGGTGACGGGACGGCGTCCGAGGGCGACCAGGACCTGGTCGGCGCGGAACTCCTGCGAGCCGCCGGACACGGCGGCGGTCACGACGGCCTCGCCTCCCGTGCCGCGGGAGACCCGGGTGGGCACTGCGCGGCTGACGACGCGGATGCCCTCGTCGGCGAACACCTCCTGGAGCGCCTTCGACACCTCCGGCTCCTCCTTCGAGGCGAGCCGGGACCGCACGAGCAGCGTGACCTGCGAGCCGAGGCGGGCGAACAGCTGCGCCTGCTCCAGGGCGACGTAGCCGCCGCCGAGCACCAGCAGCGACTCGGGGACCTCCGTCAGCTCCATCGCCGTGGTCGAGGTCAGGTATCCGGTCTCCTCCAGGCCGTCGATCGGCGGTGCCCACGGGCGAGAACCAGTCGCGACCAGGTAGTGGTGGGCCTCGATGGTCTCGACGCTTCTGTCGGCTCCGGCAACATCGAGAACCGGCGCATCAGGGGTGCCCACGAACGAGGCGTCGCCGCGGAGGACCTGCCAGCCGTAGGAGTCGGCGACGTCGGCGTACTTCTCGCCGCGCAGCGACTCCACCAACGCTTGCTTCCCAGCGATCAGCGCGGGCATGTCGACGGGATCCGCCGTCGTCGCGATCCCGGGGAACCGGGTTGCGGCGTCGACGGCGACGTGCCGCGCGCCGGCCGCGGCGATGAGCGCCTTCGACGGGACGCAGCCCGTGTTCACGCAGGTGCCGCCGAGCGTCCCGCGCTCGATCATCACCACCGACTTTCCGAGCGTGCTGGCGCGGATCGCAGCGGCGAACGCGCCGCCTCCCGATCCGATGATGGCGAGATCGTACTTCGTAGGCATCGCTGCTCCTGTCAACTCTTGGCTTTCTGCTCTGTCTCAGCCATACTGGACCTTCCAGTACAGGGGAAGGTCAAGCGCGGCCACGGAGGGAGACAGCAATGCGGATCGGAGAACTCGCCGAGAGGGCGGGCACTACCGCGAAGACCCTTCGCTTCTACGAGGAACAGGGCCTTCTGCCCCCGACCGAGCGCACGCCGTCCGGATACCGCGACTACGCGCCCGAGACGGTCGCTCGGATCGACTTCGTCCACCGCGGCCAGGCCGCGGGCCTCACCCTCGCCCAGATCCGCCAGATCCTCGACATCCGCGACGGCGGCCATGCGCCCTGCGAGCACGTGCGCGACCTGCTTGACGTGCGCCTCGCTGAGATCGAGCAGCAGATCGCGCAGCTCTCCGTGCTGCGCGACACTATCGCGGACCTCAGACAGGACGCCGCGCACCCGGACCCTGAAACGTGCAGCACCGATCAAGTGTGTAGGTACTTGTAATCCAATTGGGCACACCTCCTTAGCAACCACGCTATGCGAGAGTTGCAGCTCGACGAGAGCAAAGATGGCAGGATTGATCACCAGGATCGATCTTTAAATAAGGACTATTTCTTACCTGGAAGTAACATTTTGGCCGTTGAGGATAATACCTTTGGTGCATTTTGAGCCAAAAAATTCTTGGCCTCTGGATTAATAGTTGCCACCACAGCACTCGCAACCAAAACTGAGCCTATAATAAATGCTTCTTTATTTATCTGCAGTGATTGCAGATTAAATCTTTTGTTGTTGACGTCATGCTCCATAAGCTTGTCGTCAAGGCGTTCTAGCCGATCGAAAGCATCTCGGCGACTTTCTTCTGATGAATTAGGGTCGCTAAGGTGCTGTTGCAAAGTTGAGGCAGTAGGAAGAGCGACGTGAAATAATCACAGCCATGGGTATCTTCTCGGGTCGTCATTTCCCTCGCGAGGTCATCCTGTGGGCAGTGCGGTGGTACTGCCGCTACGGGGTGAGCTACCGAGACTTGGAGGAAATGATGACCGAGCGGGGCGTGCCGGTCGATCACACCACGATCTACCGCTGGGTCCAGAAATACGCCCCTGAGCTGGACAAGCAAACACGGTGGTACCGGCAGGTACCTGACTGGCAGGCCAGTTCCTGGCGGGTGGATGAGACCTATATCCGGGTCGGCGGCAGGTGGTGCTACCTCTATCGGGCGATCACCGCCGGTGGCCAGACCCTGGACTTTTACCTCTCTCCGAAGCGGAACGTGGCCGCAGCGAAGCGTTTCCTGGCCAAGGCCCTCAGATCCAATGCGTCAGCCGGGTATCCCAGAGTGATCAACACCGATAAAGCACCCTCCCTAGCCAGGGCAATCGCCGAGTTGAAGTCAGAGGGAATCTGCCCGCCAACAGCGGAACACCGGCAGGTGAAATACCTCAACAACATCCTGGAAGGCGACCATGGTCGGCTGAAGCGGATCCTCGGGCCGAAAGGCGCGTTTAAGAACCGGACATCTGCATATCGGACGTTGAAAGGCGGTGGTGTGAATAAGCTCGCCGAGGGGTTGTTCGGCACTATCCAGGTCAATCCGGTCCTCCTGGGCGCGGGAGACGTCGTCGATGTCTTCGATCAACCGGGTCAGGCCGCCTCAGCCATTTCTCCGCCACCGATTTATCTGGGCCCGACGCAAAGTCGACCCGGAAACATTCCCGTATGATCTAGATTACGTTCCGGCGGAGAGGAACCACTAGCTGACGTTAGTGTCGGTTCGTGACCGTACCCGTTCGAAGTATTGACTATGTGGAGGCAACCATGGCGCTTGTGCCGGATAACACCTTGATCACCCAGACTCCTGAACAGGGTCGCGAATTGGCTATCATGCTGGCGCGGAAGACCATCGGAGCAATCCAACCAGATGCCGAAGTCCGAGAGACGTTACGACCGGGTTATGCCACGAACGCGGATTCTTTGACCATGGCCGGCCATGTCGTCGCCATCGAGTTCGCTACCATCGCCGCCGCCAACAATTACTGGCGAGCTTAAGTCCCTGACGTGTGGCAAAGAGCGATCCCTGACCGGCCGCTGGTTTTGACCAGCACCCTCAGCCACAATCGGAGAGTTCGCGCAGTGGGGCGGAATGGAACTGAACCGCCACGCGACGCTGCAGTAAACCGCCATTCCCCGTGAGCGCCGCGCATATCGATGACAGTGCCCGAGACCGGGAGCTGACTGTCACCCTGCGTCTCGATCCGCCCGCGGAGGAGACCTACTACACTCGCGGCGGGATCCGCTTCTTATGCCCTGCGCCACCTTCCCAGATCATTAGGACAGGCGCGTGAACAAAGAACACTGCCCCTCACCGTTTGATGCTCCCGGCACCGGCTCTGAAAGGTTGTATGCATGCAGAAGATATCGATTGAGGCTATCGCCCGCCAGCAACTCAAAATGGCCGATACCGCCCCCAGTGCCCGTGCCGCGGATACCGTCTTCGGCGGGCACGAAAAAATTCTGCGGCAGACCGTCATCGGGATACGTCAGGGTGCCGAGCTCGGAGAGCGCGACAATCACGACGAATCCACGATTTATGTCCTACAAGGGCGTGTCCAACTCAGGACGGGCGATGAGACCTGGATAGGTCGCAGCGGTGATCTGTTGATCGTGCCGCGATCTCGGCACAGCCTCGAAGCAATCGAGGACTCCGCTGTTTTGATCACCATTGCCAAACTGACGCAATAAGAAAGATAGGGACTTCCCCTGGGGTGTTTGAGCCCGCCGAGGGTCCGTCTTCCGCGGCGAGACCATGGACCGGCAACCGTTCACCCGCCGACTTCCTGTTCCTGATGTCCGTGCTGGCGATCAGCTAAGCGATTTCACTATCCACTCCGCACTGCCACTGGCAGCAGGAATTAAAGTCAGGTGACCCTTGGTTAAAGACAGGGGAGCTAATAGGATGGCGTTGAACCTATTTTCCCCGACTCTATCCGGAGTATTGGAGGTCCAATGACCTATACAATCGCCCAGCCCTGCGTTGATGTCCTGGATCGAGCCTGCGTCGAGGAGTGCCCCGTGGACTGCATCTACGAGGGCAAACGGATGCTCTACATCCACCCCGATGAGTGCGTCGACTGCGGCGCCTGCGAGCCCGTCTGCCCGGTTGAAGCCATCTTCTACGAAGACGATGTCCCCAACGAGTGGGTGGACTACACCGGCGCTAACGCCGCCTTTTTCGACGACCTCGGTTCGCCAGGCGGTGCCGCCAGCCTGGGTCCGCAGGACTTTGACGTCCAGCTCGTCGCGGCGCTGCCGCCACAGAACCAGGACTAGGACCTGATATCGGCCCTAAACAAGGAGAACCTGACTGCGATGTTTCATGTCCCTCGTACCAATAGTTGTTCCTGGCCTGTCATTGTGATGGTCGAAGGTCGACCTGCAGAAGATCATTGACCAAATCACCGCCAAGGGTGCGAGCGTGCACTTCATCAAGGAAAACCTGATCTTCTCGGCGGAATCCAATGCTTCGCGGGCCCAGCTCATGCTGAGCATTCTCGGCTCCTTCGCTGAGTTCGAACGCTCCATCATCCGGGAGCGCCAAGCCGAGGGGATCGCCTGGCGAAAAAGGCCGGCAAGTACAAGGGCCGCAAACGCGCCCTCACCCCGGACGACGTCGAGAAAGCCCGGAAACGGGTAGAAGCTGGTGAGTCCAAGGTGTCGATCGCCCAAGACCTCAGAATTGGCAGAGTCACCCTCTACCGAGCGCTATCCAATAACGATAAGGACTAATTCTCATCGCTCATGACCTGTGCCGGTAGGGTGGCGGTATGGCAGGTCGGGGACTAGATTCCCTCCAGTGAGTGACGTGTGGCGAAGGAGTTTTACGATGGAATCCGCAGGACGACCCCGGGTGACGCCGTTGGAAGAAGGAGCGCTGTTTGAAACTAAACGGATGGAAGCGGCGTCGGGAATTTCCTGGCCCAGACACAGAGCATCAACCGAATCGGTGCTCGTCGTCACCGAGGGGCAATGCATCGTTCAGTTCTCTGCCGAAGACCGTGGTGTGAGCGCGGGAGACAGCCTCGTCATTCCCGCTGATATCTGGCACGAGATCGTGGCAGACCCAGAGTTTAAGGCTGTCCACATCATGCCGAAGGAGATCCGGTTCACCTTCTCCACGTGATCTCCAGGAGTAATTCACCCTCCTCGGCTCCCTTCGTGGAGTTCGTGTCAGCGATGGTCGAAAAGTAGCCCAGTAACGACGAGCGAAATGTAGCCCGATGTTGTGTGTTGTCTAGTGTGCCTGACGCTCGGCGACGACCGACGGTAGGACACCCTCGCGGCCGGCGATGCGGTAGCTGGTTCCCTTGTGCGTGAAGATCTCCGCGTGGTGGACGATGCGGTCAACCATCGCCGCGGCGACGGTGATGTCTCCGAAGCATTCACCCCAGCGGGAAAACGGAAGATTCGACGTCATGATCAACGAACCGCGCTCATACCGGCCCGACACCAGCTGAAAGAACAGGTTCGCCGCGTCCGCCTCAATCGGGACGTAGCCGACCTCATCGACTATCAGCAGCTGGTAGCGGTTGAGCTTCGTCAGCAGTCCGTCCAGCTCACCTCGGCTGTGCGCCTGGGTCAGGCGGGTGATCCACCCGGCCGCAGTATCGAAAGCGACCCGGTAGCCCTGCCGGGCGGCGATCACCCCCAGCCCGGTGGCCAGGTGCGTCTTGCCCGTTCCGGGTGGGCCGAGGAAGATGACGTTTCCAGCCTCGGTGATCCACCCACCGGTCTCCAACCGGGCGATCCTCCCGCGGTCGATCGTGGGCTGGGTGGAAAAGTCGAACTCGTCGATGGTCTTGATCTGCGGGAACCCCGCTCTCCTGATCCGGCCCCTCGCCCCGGATTCTGCTCGGGCGGAGGCCTCCACCGACAGCACAGCCGCCAGATACTCCTCATAGGTCCACGAACCGTCCCGGGCCTGGGCGGCGATGGCCGCGTAGTCCGATCCGATGCGTGGTGCCTTCAACGCCCGGGCCAGGTAGGCGACCTCGGATTCCGTTGCGGTGTGATGGGCGCGTGTCATGCTCCCACCTCCAGGCCGGCCAGCCGGTCATAGACGTTCAGATCCGCCTGTTCGACCTCGACGGCCTGCGGGTGGATCCGGGTCACCGCCAGCTGGTGGCGCATCTGCTTCGCGGTGGCTGCATGCGTCGGGTCGGTGAGCGTCTGATGCTCGCCCCACACCCGCACATGGTGGGCGACGATCACCCCATCCGGGGCGCGCACGATCACCTGCTCCAGGTCGGCGTGGACGGTGACGATCCGGTTGATCATCCGCGGGTCCACCGAGTACCGGTTGGCGTCGACCGCGACGTAGTAGTTGCGCGGCAGGCGCACCTGCCGCATCACCCCGACCTGCGGGGGATACGGCGGCAGGGTGGTCATCTTCGCCTTGTCCGCGGTCCACACCTTCGCCGGGACCTGCCTGGTAGTGGCGTGGATCCGTTGGTTGGCCACCTGGGTGATCCAGTCGTCTAGCTGGTGCTGGACATCTGACGGTTGGGTGAAGTGGCGACCGGGGAAAAACGAGGACTTCAGGTATCCGTTGGCCCGTTCCACCACTCCCTTAG
>NZ_CP007791.1 GCF_000835165.1 Corynebacterium marinum DSM 44953 | reverse complement strand
ATTGTGGACGCCTGCGCCGCCATGCCTAAAGACAGGAGAGTTCTTGTCCTCACCTACACGACTGTTAACCAAAACGAGTTGCGTGACAGGCTCTCTTCTCAAGCCGGAGATCATCCCCACATTGAAGTTGCGGGATGGTTCTCGTTTCTCATCAGCAACTTCGTGCGGCCATTCTTGCCGTTTCTCTATTCCGGCAAGCGAGTACGTGGATTCGATTTCTCCAGCCCTCCGCAGCGCTACCTGGGAAATAAGGACTGGAATCGATATTTCAACCAGCACGACGAAGTGCGGAAGGTGCATCTTCCGCAACTAGTTACCCGCATCGAAGAGGCCTCCGGTAGGGCAGGTATCCGCCGACTTGAGCGGATGTATGACCAGATCTTTATCGACGAGGTTCAGGATCTCTGCGGATATGACCTTGAAATATTGAAACTCCTCATGTCTTCCCGGCTTTCAGTGGAGATGGTCGGTGATATTCGGCAAGCAATTCTGGCCACAAACCAGCAGGAAGTGAAGAACAAACAGTTCAAGTTCATGAATATCTGGAAGTGGTTCCAGGCGGAAGAAGCGGCAGGTCGACTGACAATTACCCAACGGCCTCAAACATGGCGGTGCCGACCGGAAATTGCTCTATTGGCTGACTCTCTCTTCGACAGTTCTTGGGATTTTCAGAAGACTCTATCGTTGAACTCAGCTCTCACCGGCCACGACGGAGTCTTCCTCGTTCGCCCCAGGGATGTTGGCTCATACCTTGCACGCTACGAACCTTTGGCACTTCGAGACTCTGTGAACTCCGCGAAAGCATACAACCACCTCAGCCCGATGAATATTGGAGTCTCCAAAGGGCTTGGAGTGCCTCGAGTTCTTATCTTTCCGACAGGAGCAATCCAGCAGTACATCCAGCAGGGCAAAGCGCTTGAACCGCAACAGGCAGCCAAATTTTATGTTGCAATCACACGAGCCGAACAAAGTGCAGCGATCGTACTCGATAAAGCGGGAAACAGTGACCTTCCCATCTGGGACCCTGAACTAGTTTAAAGCAACATCGAATGTCAGGAGCAGAAGACGTTTGCACAGTCGACATTGATAGTCGCGATGGGGCATACCCCACAGCAACAATTGGCATGAAGGCAAGAATCCTGTCGCACCAATTCTAAGAGCGCTATTTCTCAACGCAGCTGTGCGGAGCTCTCAAATATGCCGCACCAGAATAGCTCCCGCAGAGAGGTGCTGCTGCAAGCTCCCGTCGTCGGTGAAAAAGACGTGCCGCCGTCTGACGTGTTGTCCCCTCGTGCAGCAAGGAAGGCTCGGGATCACCAATACAATGCGATGATTTCGCCGACAATGTACTGGTGGGTGGGGGGAGTGGGTGGTGACACGGGCTTTTCGGGCGTAACCCCGATTATCGTAGCTCCGTCTGTCGAAAGATTAGCATCTAGAAGTGCAGCGGCACGCTCTTCCGCTATTACGTTTGAATCTGCGGGCGGGGAGCCCATCAACCTCAAGAGTCGATCAATGTCATTGAATGCTTCGGAGATGACTGAAGCGCTCGGAAGTGAGGGGGCATAGGTAGTAGCTATGTGCTTTATTTGGGGATTAAGGTTCTCGCTTTCCTCCTCTGATGCCATCTTGAATAGGTAGTTGGTTAGGGCCTTAGTTAGCGGTTCAAGGGAGACATTGGTAGGAGCTGGGGGTGAGGCGAAGCCAGCTCGCAGCTGGTTAATACTTTCATCCAAATTATCGAAGCCAGATAAGCCTCGAATAGCGTCGAAGAGTTTCAACGGTGACCAATTTTCTGAGGGAACATCTTCGCTGACTCGGACAAGCGCCATACATTCGGCACCATCGAAGAGTGCACGCCGTACGTCAATCCAATAATTGTCGATCTGGGTCAGGCCGACGAGTCGCAGTGGTTCCTTTGATTCCGCTTTAGGGATGAGATTCTCACGGGTAGGATCCCACCCCCAATCAATCAGTTCCGCATCGATAGGTGCTTGATCGATGAGTAGTTGTCGGAGCACCTCGGCAATCTGCAAGGTGTCTGCCGTGTGAGGGAAATTCATCTCCGGGGCGCCTTCAGCGAGATCCGAAATGGCAGAGGCAAATGAACTAATACGGTAGGTCAGGTCTGCTTGGAGACGGATGCGGATTTGGATCAGTTCTCCGCGCTGAAAGGGTCTACCTGTGACTCTTATTTTCCCCGTCGCATCAGGGGTGCCGTCCCAAATTTGACTATCGGTTCCGGCAGACGCTTCGCGGTCCAGAAAATCTCGGAAGAGAGATTGCTCGGAAGCAACGAGCTCGATCTGCATTGTATGAGCGTTGCCGCTTCGTAGAGTTGATCCCATACTTGCCGATATTGTGCTTGTGTGGGGAAGCCCTGGTATTGAGTAGGCGGTATTGCTGCTTAATTCTGTGTCTCGGGTTCGAGCATCAGTAATTGTAGTTCGGGCATCTTCTGGTCCATACCGGGAGACATAAAGGCTGCGCAGGGCAATATTATCTAGGTACAAGAACTGCCGCATGTCTCCGAGGGGATTTACAAAGCGACGTAGCTTGTTTATCTTGCGAAGCGCCCGAGCTCGGCGCCGTCTATCGCGGCTGCGAGCGAGTTTATTTGAGATTGTAGTGATGTAGTTCATCATTTTCCGTTCAGACGCCTTGTTCGGGCAGTTTGGGCGCGCTCAAACCCCATTAGAAAGTAGTCGTTATAGATATTATTTCGCTCTGCGATGACAGTTAGCTCTCCGGCGTGCTGCCAGATAGCGCCGAGTTCCGCGGCAGTCCAGCCTTCAGTCGCATCCGCAACTGCTTCATAATCGAGATTGTCTGCGGTTTTGCGGGACTGGGAAGTAAGGATCGCCAACCGGTCTTCGCGATTGGGATTCCTAAAGGTGACTTCTCGATCAAACCGTCCAGGGCGGCGTAGAGCCTTATCAATGTCATCCACTCGGTTAGTTGTGCCGATAGTAATGACGTTATCGGGTGCGCTGACGCCATCCATATTCGTCAAAAAGACATTAACTAGCCGCGAGCCGTGGTCGTATTCGCCAGCGCGGTCTTTGGTGAGAACCTCGATTTCATCAACGAATATAATTGACATGTCTTGTTTGGCTGCATCGGCGTAGATTGCCTCAAGGCGCTGTTCGCTTTCTCCGACCAGCCGGCCCCCTAGTGATGCCGTCGTAACTAAATAGAAGGAAGCACGAGATTGCGCAGCCATGATCTGAGCAAGGAAAGTTTTCCCGGTTCCAGGGGGACCCTCAAAAAGAATCCCTCGTACTGGGCTGACGCCAAGGTCGAGTAACTTAGCTCGAGCATTAGGGTTTGCATGGACTGCAATAATGTCCCGTGCTTCCTGCAGTGTTTCTGGAGAACCGGCAAAGGAAGACCATGTGTGGCGATCGAGATCCAGTTCCTTGCGAAAACTGGTGATATCAACAGTCTCTTCGCTCATGGAAGATTGAGGAGGAGTCCTTTTTCTCACTTCAATAAGTTCTCGACTTTCATTGAAGAGGACTACATTGCCGAGCTCAGCTTCCTGACCCACAGGCAGGGTGCGCTCCATTAATCCTTGTGTGGTTCGAAAGATCACAGACCTCTCGTCAATCTGCTCTATGAGTCCGACGTTTACCTGCGGCTCCCAGCTTTGCTCCGAGGACTTTTCCCAATCATTGTTATAGATAACAACATCGCCGACCGTCACATCCAGCGCGTCTACATCATCGTTACCGGGAAGAAGGACTCCGCTTGGAAGGCGAAGAATAGGTAAATGGGTAGCGGTTAGATGGTCTATTTTTGCGATAAATGGAGGCATACTTCTCTTTTAGTGATGTCGAGGGTAATTGATGCTGGCGTTAACCGATTTTTTCTGTAGACGGCGTCAGCCTCAATCTTAGGGGTCGACCATTCACTCCTACATTCCGAGTCATCAGTTTTTTTGCCATCACTATCCGTGAAGCTTATAGGGGTACTGAATTTCCTTTTTGAAAAGATATCCCAAGTTTCCGCCTCCGCTCGGGGAGAAATGGTTCATCTGGGCCTGGCCCATTTAAACTCACCGAAAAATCGCTCCATCCTAAAAGAGGTGCTGTTGCAAAGCGGGGCGGAGAGCAGCGAAGACTCAGTTTCTCATTTCCTGATGGCCGCTGTGTGTGGGCGTTGTTAGGCCGTCTCGAATACCCGGTTGACGATCACCGCGTCTGGGTTCGGTTGCCCGTGAGGTCAAACATCGTGCCTTGCCCTTTCCGTGAATCGAGTGCATCGCCTCTATCCCTTTCAACGTCCGATATGCAGATGTCTAAGTTCTTAAACGCGCCTTTCGGCCCGAGGATCCGTTTCAGCCGACCATGGTCGCCTTCCAGGATGTTGTTGAGGTATTTCACCTGCCGGTGTTCCACTGTTGGCGGGCAGATTCCCTCTGACTTCAACTCGGTGATTGCCCTGGCTAGGGAGGGTGCTTTATCGGTGTTGGTCACTCTGGGATACCTGGCTGACGCATTGGATCTGAGGGCCTTGGCCAGCAAACGCCTCGCTGCGGCGACGTTCCGCTTTGGTGAGAGGTAAAAGTCCAGGGTCTGGCCACCGGCGGTGATCGCCAGATCAGAGGTAGCACCACCTGCCGCCGACCCGGATATAGGTCTCATCCACCCGCCAGGAACTGGCCTGCCAGTCAGGTACTTGGCCGGTACCACCGTGTTTGCTTATCCAGCTCAGGGGCGTATTTTTTGGACCCAGCGGTGAGAATCGTGGTGTGATCAACCGGTACGCCGCGGCTGAAGTCATCATTTCCTCCAGATCTTAGGTCAGCTCACCCCGTAGCGGCAATGACCTGCGCACCGCCCACAGGATGATGTCACGGGGGAAATGACGACCGGAGAAGATGCCCATGGCTGTGATTATTTCACGCCGGTCTTCCTACTGCCCCAACTTTGCAACAGCACGCTGTGGACTATGGACAGAAGTGCTGAGGACTTCGGAAACTGACAAACTCCGAGTTTTCAACGATTTCAGATTCCCATATACCCCGCCCGAGAAAACGCCCGGTGAAGGGGCCTTATACGGACGCCAAAAACGGTCGTTTATGACACACCGATCCGTCGACTTCACTGAAAATCTCCGACAGTTGAAAATTCAATAGATGTGAATATGAGCGCTATATGGCGTGGATTCTTGATCACTCTATGGCGTGCTGGTCTGATGGACCGGGAAGACATTGCTCTTCGTATGGCCAACGGTGCTGTCTTTAGAGTTTCCCTGGAACAGGATCTGGGAGGGATGGCACTTCTTCTGCTGCCGACATCAGACGCAGCGACCGATCACATCGCGATCAGCTCGCCTTTAGCGCCCCACGGCCTTAAACAGTGTGGCCCACTGCCCCGCGTCCAACTGTTTCGGCAGTGCGTTTGCCGGAACACCGGCCTCACGCAGGACCTCAGCACACCGTCGTTCACGCCGACGCCCCACGACCCGGGACACGATGTCGGCGATGCCTCGGCCCTTGCCGGTGAACACGGCATGGACGAACGACGCGTACCGCGCACGCTCCGACCAGTTGACGAGAGGCTCTTCCCGGCGACGCATCACCAGGACACCGGCGTCGACGGTGGGGCGGGGACGGAAATGTGTGGATGGTATTCGCCCGTGCTGTTCGAAGTCGAACCAGGGCCACCACTGGGCTGTCATCATCGTGGCACCACCGACGCCGGCGCGGCGACGCGCGACCTCCCACTGCACCAGGAAGACCGCGTGAGTCCACCCCGGTGAGTGAAGGACGTGCCGCAGGATCGCGGTGGTCAGGTGAAACGGCAGGTTCCCCACCAGGACGTGCGGGCCGTCCGGCAGCACAAAATCAAGGACGTCCTGCTCGTACAGGTGAACCTCCGGGCGCAGCCGCTCCTCCAGCCACCGGACGGAGGCCGGGTCGATCTCGATGGCGGTCAACGATCCACCGGTAGCCAGGACACGGTCCTGGAGGGGAAAGGTCAGCGCCCCGTGTCCCGGGCCGATCTCTATGACCGGGACGGACGCACTGACAGGGACAAGGTCAACGACCTTCTTAATCATTGACTTGTTGACAAGGTAGTTCTGGCCGTTCTCGTGACGGCCCTTGTTCGGCCTGTAGGTAGGCATAGAAAAGACACTCCGCAGCAGATATCGTGCTCCGGGCATGCCGAAACGGCCGCCCGGCTGGACAAGCTGAGCGGTGGGTGTCTCTACCTCCGTGGAACGTCCTCCGTTAGCGCACACACCCACCGGCGGCTCCGGAGCTCCGGAGCCGACCGAAGGTGGTGAAAATTGCATTCATTACGCCCATGGCGCGAATCATATCACAGCACGCGGATGCCTGACCTGCTTGTCCTGGTCATCCGAACTTTCATCTCGACTATGTGAGGGGCCCATACAGTGGTTGGTCATGCCCATGATGAAGCACTGAAGATGCGGAGGACCTCGGTCTCGATCCGTTCGAAAGGAAACGGCGCGAGTCCACCTTCACCCGCCACCTGATGGGAAAGACGGCTGAAGAATTCGATCCCTGCAGAGAGGGCATCTCGGTTATCAGCTCCATACGTCACAGTGCAGGTGTCAAGGACATGTTGAACACCGATGTCCATCCACGATCTCATCTGTGTCCCCAGGTATCTCACGTCACGGGAAGATCCGTATCGCAGGATATGATCCCACTCGATCATGCGAAGCAGTTCAACTTTGAAATCAGCGTCACGCATCATCACCGACCAGGGCTCATCACGCATGATTGCTTTGGCGGTCATCAACACTGCAGCACCCGCCCAATTGGCGGATTCGTCGAACACTGCCTGAGTGGGGCCTACCACCGTAGGAGCGCAGAGCGTGAAATCACCAGCTACCTCATCCTTATCCAGCAAGACGGTGAACGGGCGGTCGTACACCCCGCGCTCCTCATCGATACGAATCAGCGTGAAGTCCAACTTGCCACCGACATAGTAGATTCAGTCGGGTTGGTTGATCTTCGCCGTTTTCTAGTCGCTCGACCGCAAGGACATCGCCCAGGCTCGACCACCACTCATCCGAGTTTTCCAGTGGCCCTCTTTGCTGGACGTGCAGTTCAAGATCACGATCGGACAGCGGATGCTCGGCGTTGGATGCGGCGGAACCGGTCAGGATGACTGCTCGGACGTTGGACTCTCGCTCGGCCCAGGACACGACGTCGGCGAGGACCCCTTGATAGTTCATTATTCTGTTTTACCCGATCATCCCTTGACCTTGACGCTGCGTCAGGGTCTAGAATGAGCCAGCATGAACATCGACATCATCGATACTGCTGCAGCTATGACCCGAGTGTTCGACGTGGCCCCAGAGCATCGTCGTGACCTCATTAGGAAGATGTGGTCGCCCATGAACGGCATGTATCACTTCGTTCCCGGCGAGATGGACCTGGCCGTCATCCACAAGCAGAACTTCGGCTTCCCGGAAAATGGCCCCGAAGAAGAGCTTCGTGAATCCCTGGACACCCTGATCCGGGCTAACGCATGGGAACGCATGCACCACGCTCTGGAACGTGGAATCGAAACGCTGAAGACAGCGAACCCAGACCTACACATCCCAGACCTGAAGGTACTGCTGCTGCTTGGCGATCCCACCAACAGGCACTTCATGGAGGAAGTCAAAGGGCTCAGCGCGTTCGGCGGCATCAGTGGCTATATCGTCATATCGGTCTGGCCCACCATTGACGTCCTCAATCGTCTGGAGGCCATCGTTGTCCATGAACTGCACCACAATGTTCGGTACTCGCCCGGCGGAGTCGTGTGGGATCCGGTCACAGTGACAGTGGGCGAACATGTCGTTGCAGAGGGCCTAGCTGATGTTTTTGCTACCGAGCTCTACGGCAGCCACGGTTACACCCACTTCGTCGATGACCAGACCCGCAATGACGACAGTGTTCTGGCCAAGGTCGCCAGTGGCCTACAGGTCACCGGAATGCAGGACTTTGCTGCATGGGTACTCGGCGACAAGACCGCCCAACTATTCGGGGCGGAACCGGTCGGCCTGCCCACTGGTGCTGGATACGCCGCCGGGGTCAGATTGGTGAGTGAGTACCTACATCTCCATGGGGGCACGGCGGCAAGCAACGTCCATACGCCCGTGGAAACAGTTCTGTCTGATGTTCTCCCTCGGCTCGGGCTAGGTGATGAGTAGTAATGCAAAACTGTACTGCCCGTTCTTTCTTGTCTTGAAATACTAAAGGTTTAAAAGACACCTGCGGCGAGCATGTCGAGAACCGGGGCTCCTGCGGAAACCAACACGAAAAATGTCTTACCAACCTGTCTCACCGAAAAGTGTCCCGCCTTCTTCCATGCTGGGATTTAGTGAGGCATGATGGTGGGTATGAGACTGTTGGGCTACACCCGGGTATCCACCGTCGGTCAGGATCCGACACTTCAACACGACGCCTTGGTCACCGCCGGGGTCCAGGACCGTGATGTCTTCAGCGATGTCACCTCCGGGGCGAAGAATGCGATCGAGCGTCCCGGAATGAAGAAACTTCTCGCCTATGCCCAACCCGGTGACACGGTGGTGGTGTGGCGCATCGACCGGCTGGGCCGATCCCTGCTCGACGTACTCAACACGGTGAACCTGCTGCGCGAACGAGAGGTGAAGATTAAGTCGGTCTCTGACGGCATCGACCCGGAGACGTCCTCGGGTCGGCTGATGCTCGGGATGCTGGGGACTCTGGCTGAGTACGAACGAGAACTGATCACCGAACGCGTCAACGCCGGCATCGCCGCAGCGAAAGCCCAGGGCACCCGCTTCGGCCGACCACCTGTGGATCCAGAGGTGGTCGACCGCAAGCTCGCTATCGTCGCCGAGGAGAGAGCCAAAGGCCGTAGTGCCGAAGACGCCGCGAGCATGGTCGGCTGGTCGAGGGCAACACTGTACCGGCATCTGCAGGGTGCTAAACGACGACAGTCAGCACTGCCCGCCTGATGCGGGCACAATGACCAGGTCGTGAGGTGATGGTGATGGACGAGATGCAGCGCTGGGAGATCCTTCGCCTGCACATCGAAGACGGCATCACCCTGACCGACCTGGCACGGTCCACCGGCATCAGCACCCGCACTCTATCCCGGTGGGCTGCCCGCTACCGGGCCGACGGAATCCACGGTCTGCGCACCACCACACGATCCGATGCCGGGGCACATCGCATATCCGCGGAACTGGTCGCCTACATAGAACACCTCGGGCTCACCAGGCCACGGCCATCGATGGCCGCCCTGCACCGCCTGGTGAACTCCCGAGCACAGCAACTATCGGTGAAACCACCCAGCTACGCCACGGTGCGTGGCATCATCCAAGCGCTTGACCCGGCGATGGTCACCCTCGCCTTGGAGGGCCCGGCGTCCTACCGGGATCGACACGAACTCGTCTACCGGCACCGGGCTGAACGCCCCAACGCCATCTGGCAGGCCGATCACACCCAACTCGACATTCTCATCCAGAACCCGGACGGCACGCCGACTCGCCCCTGGCTCACCATCATCATCGACGACTACTCCCGGGCAGTGTGCGGCTACATGGTCACCACCACCGCGCCCTCAGCGATGAACACCGCCCTGGCACTACGCCAAGCTATCTGGCGGAAAACAGACCCCACTTGGGCGATGTGCGGTATTCCCGACGTCCTCTATGTCGATCACGGCTCCGACTTCACCAGTGGCCACATCACATACACCACGACAGCGCTAAAGATCCGGATCATCCATTCAACTATTGCCCGTCCGCAGGGGCGCGGCAAGATCGAGCGGTTCTTCAGCACCGTCAACACCGAACTGCTCACCACCCTGCCCGGCCACCTCGCCCCTGGCGTCCGAAACCCACACCCCGTACTGGACCTGACAAGCCTGGATACCGCTGTCGGCGAGTTCATCAGCAGCTATAACCAACGCACGCATTCTTCAATCAACACCAGCCCGAAGGCCGCGTGGATCGGACGGGGATGGATTCCCAGGATGCCAGAGAACCTGGAAGAACTCGACGGGCTCCTGCTGCGGGTCTCCACCCACCGCCGGGTGCAGCGAGACGGCATCCACTTCCAAGGACAGCGCTACCTCAGTCCGACCCTGGCACCTTTTGTCGGCCATGACGTCACCATCCGCTACGACCCGAGGGATCTCTCCGAGATCCGGGTCTACGACCACGACACGTTGTTGTGTGTCGCCGTGGATGAAGACCACCCCAACCAGCGCTACAGCCTGGCAGATATCCAGGCCGCTCGTCGACGCCGACGACGTCAACTACGTGCCGGGATCAACGAGCGTATCCCCATTCACGAGTCACACCCAACAGACCTTTCCCCTGTGAACCCCGATGTGAGCGCCGAAGCGCCACGGCCGCGTGGTCGTACGTCTCGCCTGCGGACCTATGAAGAGGACCTGTCACCATGAGCCGCGATTTCATTGTCACCAAAGAGCACCGTCGCTTCGTCGAGTTCGCCAACGCCATCCGAAAAGACACCACCATCGGCATCTGCCACGGCGAGGCAGGAGTCGGCAAAACACAGTCCGCCAGACGGTACGCCCACTGGGACACCCTGGGCACGTTCATCGATGAATGGGGACCGCGCAGTGAATCAGACCTGGCCATCTACGCGGCAGCCCACCGGGCCCGCACGGTGTTCTACACCCCTGAGGTCCAACCGAAGTACCGGACGTTGATCAAGGATATCGAGTTTTACCGGGGCAAACTCGATGTCTGCATCATGGAGCATCTGATGGCCACCGGGCAGCGAGACAGGCTCCACATGCGCAGATCCAGTGGTGAGAAGCTCACCCAACTGATTATCATTGATGAAGCAGAACGTCTGCCTCCCACCGCCCTGGAGATGCTGCGCGACATCCATGATCGTGACGGTGTGGCGATCATGTTCATCGGCATGCCCGGCATTGACCAGCGCTTCCGGCACTACCCCCAGTTGTTCAGCCGGTTGGGCTTCTCTCATCGCTACCGTGCCCTGGGCAAAGACGAGCTGCTGTTCGTGCTGAACCGGCACTACAAGCGCCTAGGTAGAGAACTGGACCCGGAGGATTTCACGGATGCGCAGGCCATCGCCGCGATCGAGCGACTGACCCGCGGCAACTTCCGCGTAGTGGAGCGATTGTTCCCCCAGATCAAGCGGGTGTTGAAGATCAACGAGTTGGAGACCATCACCGACGATGTCATTGAGGCTGCTGCCAGCACCCTGGTCCTCGGGCACTGACGAGAACGTCCTGCTGTCGTCGTGGCCTCGTACAGAGGATGTCGCTTACACCGCCGCATCCAGCATTGTCATCGCGACGGGCTCGATGTCCGGGTCGGGATACGGGCTGACCACCGAGATGAACGCCCCTCGTCGGCGCTGGCGATCCAGCACCATGTGAGCGCCGAATCCGGAGGCGTAACCGTTGTGCCACACCAGGGTTCGATCGGATTTGTCTTCAACAAACCACCCCGCCGCGACAGATTCAGTGTCATCAGTGAAGCGCACTCGGAAAGCGTCCTCGTAGACACAGTCATCGGCGAGAAGGGTTGACATGACCGTGGCGAAATCATGGGCGCTTCCCCTGATCACTCCGGCCGGTCCATAGCCTTGCCCGGTCCAGGGCAGTTGGTCAGTGCCCCACACGGTGAGAGCGTTGAGGTCATGCGGGAGGTTTCGCTGTGCAGGTTGCTGAGCGCGCAGCCGGGGGCATCCCAGCGGTATCGTCAGCCTGTTTCGCACCAGGGTCGGATAGTCCGCCCCGTCGGCGGCCGCTAACGCGTGGCCCAATGCTGAGGCAGCGAGGTTGGAATAGCTGAAGCGCCCCGGATGACGGATACGTGATCGGCGAAGTTGTTTCATCAGATCGTCGAGGTTCTCTGGTTGTGGATCACCACCTGTCAGTACAGCGCCGAGCGCTCGGGCTGCTGAGCGGATTCCCCCACCAGTGGCAGGCAGTCCTGAGGTGTGGGTCAGACAGGACTCCAAGGTTGCTTCACCGGCAGCTGTTCCGGCCAGGGGGAGGTGCTCTTCGAGCCGGTCGTGCGGTGAGATCAGCCTGGTCTGCACCATGTCGGTGTAGATCAAGCCGTTGAGGGCTTTGCTGATTGAACCGATGTGGAACGTTTTCTGCAGGTCGCACCCGATCGTGGCGATGCGAGTGCCTGCCGGGCCGACTGTGGCGAGACAGGCAGCATAGACGGGGCGGTTGAGCGGCAAGGAGTTGAGTAGAAGGCCTGCCAGAGCGGTGTCACCGTCTGTCGTTGATGCGTTTGTGAGACAAGCGGGTTTCATACCTGTTCACCCTACCGGCGACGCGTCTCACGAGTGGACACTCTGAGGGCGCCACACAGCGATCAAGATGTCACGCCATTTAGCGGACAAAGTCACATCTCAAACCGCGCATTCTGCGACGCTGCCCACCACTGATCTATGTTGCTTACGCAACGAAAACCCACAAACCCAAAATCCATTGGTACATTTGCAGTAAACTGGTAGCAGTGCCCTAGCGGGGCGGATTCCGGGAAGTAGAAAGGCAGGGTTATCGCGTGCTCACGATTGCAAAAATGCACGGCGATTCCGTGGCTTACTATGAGTCCACTGTCACCACTTCCGACGATAAAGTTTCTAGTCCTGATGACTACTATTCCGAGGACGGCTCCCAGCCTGCGACCGCGTGGATTCAGGCACGCACCGAAGCCCAAGCATCTGCTGTGGCGACTGCGCTCGGTGTTAAAAACGGCGCACAGGTTAATGGTGCAGATGTAGGTCAGTGGTTTAATCACGCGCTTGCCCCGAGCGGGCACAAACTTGGCCGCGCACCAAAAAGCAGTGGCGTGCCCGGATTTGATTTAACGTTTTGCGCGCCAAAAAGTGTGTCCCTCATCTGGGGGCTGACCAATGACACGGATGTTCGATCAACTGTTGACCGAGCACACCACCGCGCGGTGACGACTGCGCTGTCGTATCTGTCTGAGCACGCAGGCTATACCCGTCGTGCTGATGATCATGATCGCTCTGCGATGATCATTGATCGCGTCGAAGCATTATCGGGTGTGCGCTATGAACACCGCACCAGTCGAGCCGGTGATCCTCATCTTCACGCACACGTCTTGCTAGCTAATAAGCAACTGTGCCGCGATGGCAAGTGGCGCGCTCTAGATGGTGTGAGTTTGTATCACGAGGCACGTGCGGCTGGCACCATCTATCAAGCCGTGCTGCGTGAAGAGCTCTCCCGCATGCTCGGTGTGGCATGGGCAGACACTGTGCATGGGTGTGCGGAGATTGTTGGTCTTGATGACCGTGGGCTGATTGAGGATTTTTCTACTCGTGCTCGCGAGATTGATCAGTGGGCAGCTGATAACGGTGTGGGCTCTGATGCTGCGTTTGAGCGCATCGGGCAGAAGAAAACCCGCCAGGTCAAAGACCTTGATACGCCACTGTCTGAGTTGGAGCAGAACTGGAAAGCCCGCGTGGCAGAGACTGCTGCGTCACAGTTTGTTGCGGCGCTCTCCCCACACAGCCATAGCCCACAACCGGTGGCACTACCGACCGTCGATGAGGTACTAGAAGCGGTAACGCGTGAACGCTCCACGTTTACCCGTGCTGATGTTGTTGAAGCTGCCACAGAACTCCTGCCCGTTGGAGCAGTGGCGGCTGAGCAGATTTATGACACGGTTGAGCACTTGGCTGATCAAGTCTGTGGCGGCCAGGTGGCGTGGACGGTGACTCCGGAAAAAGATCGACAGGTTGATCGTAGTGCTCGTGAAGGCTCGCAGCGTTTTACCTCCGAAGCAGTGGTCGAGGAAGTCAATCGCGGTATTGATCTAGCGACCACGGTGACCGGTCTCGGTGTGTCGTCGTCGATGATTGCGCCTGTTGAGGGGCAGTTGTCTGCTGATCAGGCTGAGGCGATGCGCGCGGTGGTGTCGTCTCGTTATCTTGCCAGTGTGGTGATTGCGCCTGCTGGTGCGGGTAAAACCTCTAGTTTGAAAGCTGCTCGAAAAGCGTGGGAGCAGGCAGGTAAACAGGTCATAGGTCTTGCCCCGACCGGTAAAGCCGCTGATGTCATGGTTGGTGAAAATGTTGCGCATTCTTCCTCCACGTTGGCGCGGGTACTGCGCGGAGTAGAAGACCAGGACGTTGAGCAGGCAGTGGCCACCTTGGGGTGGACGACAGATCACGTCATCGTCGTTGATGAAGCAGGCATGGTTTCAACCCCTGAGATGGTACGAGTCTTAGAGCTTGCTCATGCCGCTGATGCGCGGGTCGTATTGGTGGGTGATCCGTATCAGTATGGTGCGGTGAAAGCCCGGGGTGGTTTGCTTGCCACCTTGGCACATGAGGTGCCTGATGCGGTGGAGCTGCGTGAAGTCTTCCGCCAGCATGACGAGAAAGAACGTGTGGCATCAAAACGGTTGCGTACTGGGGTACTGCCCGATGTGGAACGTGCTGCTGATTTCTACGCTGGTGCTAGTCGTTTGCATGCTGGATCGGTGACTGCGATGTTGGATGATGCGCTGGCTGGGTGGCGTGAGGATGTTGCTGCGGGCAAGGACTCGTTGTTGGTGGCATCGACCCATGATTATGTTGATGCGTTAAACCGTGCGGCACAGCAGACCATGATTGCTGCTGGTGTGGTGGATGGTGCTGAGGCTATCGAGTTGGCTGCAGGTCAGTATGCCCATGTTGGGGATACGATTTTGACCCGCCGCAATGACTATGAGCTAACCACCAATAGTGGTGATGTGGTGCGTAATGGGCAGCGTTGGCAGGTGGAGGCTATCGATGGTGATGGTTTCGTGCTGGCACGTCGACTCGATGACACGGCCGCGACCGTGCGGCTTCATCCTGCTTATCTGGCCGAGCATGTGCAGTTGGGTTATGCCTCTACTGGTCATGCTGCTCAAGGTGCAACAGTGGATGTGGCACGTGTGGTCGCAGGTGTTGGCCAGATTGATCGAGCAGGAGTGTATGTGCCGCTTACTCGTGGGCGGGAAGCTAATTATTTGTATATGGCTGAATCCATGCCAGGTGATAGTGACACTGGGCATGGCACAACGACCCCGACGCAGCGTCGTGAATCAGCTCAGTATGCACGTGATCTGTTGGTGCAGGCAGCAACCCGTAGTCATAGTGATCAAAGCCCTCATGAGGTACATCGTCAGGCTCGCCTGGATTGGGGCTTGTCTCGGTTGTCGAGCAATCTACCCACTGGTGAAAGCCCGTTTCGGGGTACGCGTATGGCGCAGGTCGTGGATCAGCGTGCAGAAAAGCGGCTAGAACGGGTGCAGGAGTTTTATGCCACGAGTAATACAGCTGTGCGTGTGAAGCAGGCGGTAAAGCGAGCACGAGATAAAGACCGTACGGATACATTGTCATCCATTTCTGGTGTAGATCAGCCATTTTCAGCGGATTACTTGTCGATGAGTCCAGAAGAACTTTCTGCGACTATGCAGAAGCAGATGCAGGAGCCAGCACAGCGTAAGAAAACCCCGCATGAGGAGGAAAAAGCTCGCATCAGCGCGAAGATTGAGCACTGTGAGCAGGAGGTCTCTGATTTACGTGCTCAGGTTAGTGAGCTGGAACTTGCTCGTCGTGATGCTGATCGTGAGCTTTCTCAAGCCAACCGCCACATTTATGAGCTAGACAACCGTATTCACGCTAAAGAGGTAGAGCGTGAGCAGCGCGGTTTTCTTGCCAAAGCGTTTAAACCACGTGAAGGTTTAGACCAGATCGAGCAGTTAATGATCGAGCGTGATCAGCAGCAGATTTATCGTGATCAGTGCGAGCACAAGGTTGCTGACGTAAAAGCGGATCTTGATCAGGCACGCACGGCGTATCAGACAGCGCAAGATAAGCACGTGGACGCAGTACAGGAACTGAGCTCCGTAAACCTTAATCCGCTACTGCTACATGACGGTGAGCTTAACCTCGCTGAGTCGCATCATGATGACACCGCAGCAGATGACTATGACCACACCAGCAGCTGGGAGCACTCGTCTCACAACGACAACGGTATGGATCTCTAAACCTTATTTGAGAATCTGCTCACGACTCTAAAGCTAGAGATATCATCCAACCTTTCACTAGTGCCCTAGGAGTGCAGCCCTTAGGGCACCGTTTTATTGCTTACGGTACTTCCACCCCTTTTACACCAACCTGATGACGCTTAATGATGAAACTTTAAAAACACATGCAGCTCCTGTGATCAGGTGTTTTAACCTAAAACTCTTTAACGTTACAACGTCATAGTGTTGTAACGTTAAAGAGTTTTAACGCTACGACGTTATGGCGTTTTAATGCTAAAGTGTTGTTAGTCGGATTTATATCAGCGGTGTAAAAAGAAAGGCTTCCATCATGCGTATATCATTCGTCCACACCAAGGGAGGTGTGGGCAAAACAACTAGCTCTATTTTCTTGGCGACCGCTGCCGCACGACGTGGCATCGTTGTTGAATTGTTTGACGCTGACCCACAGGGGTCAGCTATGCGTTGGGCAGAAATTGCCAACCACAACGGTGACCCACTGGAATTTCCTACTGAGCCTATCAACGCAAAGAAACTGCAGTCACTTAAAAAAACTGACGACTGGCAAATTATCGACACCCCTCCGGGATCAGCCGCAGAAATCCAGGCCGCCATTGACACCGCCGACCTTGTCATCGTCCCAACCCACCCTTCCCCCTTGGACATCGACCGAGTATGGCCGACGCTAGACACCTTGACTCATAAGAATGCAGCCGTGCTACTGATTGGCGTTCACGAGCGCCGCAGGCTGTACCAAGAAACCCGTGACGTTTTTGAAGACCAAGGAATCCAAACCTTCGCATCCTTCGTCCCAGAACGCGAAGATATCAAAGCGACCTTTGGAACCAACCCCCACGAGCTTTACACATTCGACGAAATCTGCGAAGAAATTCTAGGAATTGAGGAGATGTTCTAATGCCCCCAGCAAAACGCAGTCCCATTGCATCCACCCTCCGAGATACGCCCGGCAGAAAAGCAGGAAGCCCCTCTTCAGTGAAATCCACATTGACCAATGGAGAAGATCCAAAGCTCAATCGACGTACCACTGTTTATCTCAAGGAGGAGACGTGGAAGGCGATGAAGCTCATGACCATCGAGACTGGTGAGAGTGTCTCTGCTTATATCGAGCGGCTCATTGAAAAGGACGTAAAACGCGTACAAAAGAAGCAACAATAAAACGTTATGACGTTATAGCGCTACAACGTCATAACGCCATAACGGTTTTACCGTATAGGTGCACGTTAACTGTTTTTCCAAGTGGTGAAGAGCATTGAAAGTAGAAGAGAATGGGCACTAAAAAGTTTTCTGTGTTGCCCGTGTGGGAGTGAGCAAAAATTAACTGATGATGGTCTAAGCTAAGAAAAACAATTACAAAAAAGAACGCCCTACGAGAGTCCAAGCTCGTAAGGCGTTCGCTTATCCCCCAGCACTATCTGGGAGAAAGCTTATCCATGAGTCTACCCAACGACCATGTGTCTGGCACAACCAGACACGTCGAAGATCTCCTATTTACCGGAGGTCTTGAAGACACACCTGCCGGCTGCACCGATCGTGATGCGCTGATAAGTCACCTAGGACGTGACGTCTTACACGGGAGCCGGGGGCGCGATTTCGCAGCGGCATACTTCACGACAAAAGACGGCACTCGTGCGCCACGCATGTATCGCGTCGACTCAGATGCTCTCGGAAAATGCGAATATGTTCAGCTCACTCATAAGCAATATGCGGCGGTGTTAGTCGTCGACATTGATATTCCAGGTACTAGCGGTGGCCACCCCATTCACCTCAACGATGAGGTGAAAGAAAAATTTTCACAGCTGATTAACCACCACCTGGATCCTGCTTGGGTGGGCATTAATCCGGTGAACGGTAAATGCCAGGTGATCTGGCTGATCAACCCGATCTATGCCGATAAAGATGGACAATCACCTCATATGGCTTTACTAGCAGCAGCGACCAAGACTCTGGGAGAATGGATGGGACATGATTCCCACTTCTCTCACCGTTTTAGCCGGTCACCGTTTTATACCGGCGATTCCCCGACTGCATATCGGTGGTATCGCCAGCACCACCGCGTCTACCGCCTGGGAGATTTACTTACAGGGGTGCGTTCGATGATCGGCCAAACTCAATACAGCAAGCCACAACAGCGTTTTTCCAGTGGCCGCGAACTGATTAATGCTGTGAAAGCACGTCGTGAGGAAGCCGAACGGTTTAAAGCTTTAGCACAGGATGTAGAAACAGAGCTTGCTGGACAGCTTGATTACTACGATCCGGAATTAGTCCAAGGAGTACGGGTTCTGTGGGTAAGGGAAGGGCGTGCCGCCAGGGATGAAACGGCATTTCGCCACGCGCTGAAAACAGGTCACCGTTTGCGCCAAGCTGGTCAACGGATGACAGATGCCGCGATCATTGATGCCTATGAGCAGGCTTATACGGTTGCTCAAGAGGTTGGATCTGATGGGCGTAAATCTGAGATGCCGCTGATGAGAGATCGACAGACAATGGCCAGACGTGTTCGTGGCTATGTCACTACGTCTAAAAACGAGTCGTATAGCTTCTCGTCAGACGTAGGTCAGGCGACAAATGCGGAGCGAAAAGCCTTGGCCACGATGGGACGTCGCGGTGGAAAGAAGGCAGCCGAGCGCTGGGAGACAGACCCAGAAGGAGAATACGCACAAGGACGACGGGCAGTTATGGAAAAGACACATCGAAAGAAGCGGGTTCAAGGACAGACCTCACGAGCTAAGATCCAAGCGCTTATCGGACAGGCTTACGTTGAAACAGGAAAGCTTCCTACGCGTAAAGAAATCATGGCGGAGACTGGTTTCTCTGAAGCCACAGTTAAACGCCATGTGAGGTCTTTACGCCAAGCGGGACTTCTCCCGCAGTAGGGGGTCACACCATAAGCAATATACGGTTCCCCTGCCTGTAGGCAGTGTTAGAAATCTAAGTGTTTTTCTTTTTGATTTTTTATGAGGAAAAGAGTGAGGGTACACCTTTCTCACTGAAGTGTTCTAGATAGAAACAAACACTAGATATTGTGGTGTTGTTGCAAAGTTGGGGCAGTAGGAAGACAGGCGTGAAATAATCACAGCCATGGGTATCTTCTCCGGTCGTCATTTCTCGCGCGAGGCCATCATCCGTCTTAATAGACTTGCAATCGCTCCTCCCGAAGTAGGGGGCTCTCCCTCCGAGCAGCGATTAAGGAGAGGATGCCGTCCATGAAGGAAAACTACTGGCACCGGCAGACCGCAGCCTACGAGGACTTTGTCATCGACCGGGAGTTTCGCACCACCATGAATCAAACACTGCACCTCGAGGATCCGGATGCTGAGGCAATCTGACGTCGGCGGAATGAGCGCTGTGATCCCACGCCCTTTACGCCCCATTCGTTACCCGAGGTGGAACAGTTGGTAGGTGAACCCCAGCCGATAAGCTGAAGTGAATTGCAGTAGTAGATAAATTATGGAGGATTGTATGGGCCGGCGGCCTCAGAAGCTGGAACTGACCTGGTTCAATAAAGATAAGGCCCTCATCCCGACCGAGGAAGGCAAATACGGCTACACCTGGGTTGATTCCAAAGATCCCCGCTACTGCGAAACCCACACCCTCGTCATTGAGGACATCATTCGTGGCGAGCTGTCCCCGAAAGAAGACAGGATCACCTATTCCGAGCGGGCCGATCTGCTCCCCACTGAGGACAACCTCCTCATCCTCGGTGAATCCGGAGACGTCCTCGAGGCCCTTACCCGGGTTCCGGAGCTAGCGGAAAAATACGTCGGCGAGGTCAAATGCGTCTACATCGACCCCCCGTTTAACACCGCCCAGACGTTTGCCAACTACGAGGACAATCTCGAGCACTCCATCTGGTTGACCATGATGCGCGACCGCCTCATTCACCTGCGTCAGCTGCTCTCCGACGACGGCTCGATCTGGATCCACCTTGACGACGTCGAAAACCACCGTATGCGCGTCCTCATGGACGAGATATTTGGGGCTGCGAACTTCGTGGCAGAGGTAGTTTGGCAGAAGGCCGACTCTCCTCGTTCGAGTTCCAAGGGGTTCTCCGTCGACCACGATATCATTCTTGTCTACCGCAAGTCGGAAACTTTTACATTCAATCGGCTTCCTCGCTCCGCTGCGGCCAACTCGCGCTTTTCTAACCCTGATAATGATCCGAACGGCCCATGGTGGGACGATAACCCCACGGCGAATAAGGGGGATGGCGGAGCTGGAATGTGCTACGCGATTCAAAATCCCTTAACGGGTGAAATGCAGTATCCAGGGCGAGGCCGACACTGGAGTCTGGGGCAGAGGGACATCCTCGCCGCGATGAACGAATGGGCACCATACCGGCTCGAGGATCTCCATGATGAAGAACACCGTGCCGCGATAGAAGGAATTCCACTTAGCCGGGCAAAAACCGGCATCAAAGCGTTGGTTCTCGATGTGCCCGTCGAAGAAGCTCGTGAGTTGGTAGAAAAACGGCGTCAAGCTGGACCGCTTCCCAGGTACCTCATCCGTTCGAAGGGAAGCATCGGTCGAAAAATGTATGTGCCTTCTACCGGAATGGTCCCCCGTACATGGTGGACTAACGAAGAGGTAGGACATAATCGCGAAGCCAAAGCAGAAATTAAGGCACTCACTCCAGGAACGAAGCCCTTCGCCACGCCGAAACCTGAGCGACTGCTCGAACGCATTATTCACATCGCTTCTAACCCGGGTGACATCGTTCTTGACGTCTTCGCGGGGTCGGGTACCACGGCTGCAGTGGCGCACAAGATGGGTCGCCGGTGGGTAACCTGCGAGCTTCTTGAGGACACGATGGAGCGGTTCACCCGGCCGCGGCTGGCCAGAGTCATCAACGGTGAGGACCCGGGAGGGGTGACCATGGCTACCGATCTGGAACCCAAGATCGATCGTGTCAAGGTTCCGCAGAAGAATACTCCCGAGGACATGAAGGACGCTGTTACTCTCATCGGCCGCGTTCTACAGCAGGAAGGCCTTCCAACCGACGACATTGCAGCGCTTACGGAAGCACGAAAGCTGTTAGCTATGCGGAATAAAGAGGTGATCAACTGGCGTGGTGGTGGGTCCTTCAGGGTGGCCCGGTTGTCGCCGTCGTGTTTTGACTACGACCCAAACCTTGACTTGGTGACCCTGACTGAGGCTGCCACCGGCCAGGTACTGGTGGAGTCGGTGGCAGCAAACCTAAACTTCCGTCTAACCCCAGATCACCGTTACTTCCACGGGGTGCGCGGGGCGATGCGTCTGGTCGTGGTGGAAGGCCGGTTGGACAGGGCCAAAGTCGATGACCTCATCGCGCACCTGGCAGATGGTGAAGGTTTGACGATTGCGGCGACTGAGATCGACGACGGCGTGCGCCAGTACCTCCGTTCCCTGGGCCGGGGTTGTCGAGCTGTGCATGTCCCCAGTGAGATCTTCACCTACTCAAGCGCGAAGGAGCAATAGGTCATGGCGAGTCTTCCCATTTCCTTGAATCAGGGCATGATCGATCAGATCGCCACGGAATTCGACCTCCGTGCCCCAAATAAGGAGGGCCTGCGCCAGCTGGTCTTCCACCTCACCGGCACCTTTGACCCACTCGACCCGTTGGTGATGCACATGGCCACCGGCGCCGGTAAGACCTATCTTATGGCTGCTGCTGTGGAGTACTTCCGCCGTCAGGGCATCCACCACATCATGGTCGTCACCCCGTCGCTGGTGGTGCAGAACAAGACGGTGCAGAACTTTAGCCAGGGTTCTCGCCGCTATGTCGGGGGGTTCCAGGTTGCCCCGGATGTCGTCAGTCCGCAGTCCTATGACGCCTGGCGGGTGAAACAGTCCTCCCTGTTTTCCGGGGATGAGACGGATCCGTCGATGGTGTTCGTCTTCAACGTCCACCAGCTCGTCGCCCCGAAAAAGGCCCAGACCTCATCGACTGGCACGCTGGAGGGGCAGCGCACGAAGATCCGCACGTTCCAGGAGGACTCCGGCTCCCTGTACGACTACCTCACTGAGTTGGACGATCTCATCATTATCGCGGATGAGTCCCACCTTTACGGTGCCTCGGCCAAGGCGTTCAACCAGGCGCTACGTGATCTCACCCCTGCAGCGACGATCGGGTTGACGGCCTCGGCCTCGAAGGGCGATGCCGTCATCTACCGTTACCCGCTCCATCAGGCGATTACGGACGGGTTCGTGAAAACCCCGGTGTTGGTCTACCGGAAATCCGGGTACAAGGGTGAGCAGGCGGAGGAGCGTCAGCTCCGCGATGCGTTGTCGCTGCTGCGTAACAAGGAGGCCGCCTACCAGACCTATCTGCAGGACCACCCGAGCAGGAAGGCGATCACCCCGGCGTTGTTCGTTGTGTGTTCCAATGTCGAGCACGCCACCCAGGTGGCAGAGCTGTTACGTGGGCCGGGGTACTGCGGGTCACCGCAGGCGGTGCTGCAGGTCGATAATCAGCATGATGACGAGCCCACTCGCAAGCTGCTCGATGACCTCGACAATCCGAACTCACCGGTACGCGTGGTTGTCTCGGTGGACAAGCTCAAAGAGGGGTGGGACACCAAGCGGATTGCGGTGATGTGCACGCTGCGGGCTATGGCTTCTGAGGTGCTCACGAGTCAGACGATGGGTCGGGGGTTGCGCCTGCCGTTTGGCACACCGACCGGGTATGCGCGTATCGACCAGCTCGACATCCTGGCGCACACCTCGTTTGAGGAGTTGCTCAACGATGAGGATATCCTCGAGACTTTCGGCCTGGATGAGGCGGTGGACGGCCATGTCACCGGCAAGGACATTGTCACCCCACCGCCTAGCTCCCCCAAGCTTCCTGAGGTAGATGTTGATCAGCCGGTGCCGCATCCTACCGAGGAGCCGGCCCCGTTGTCCGGCCTGCAGGCGGATCCGCCGGAGGGTGGACAGGAGTCCCGGATGGTTCACGCCCTGCAGCTCGATGATGAGGAAGAGATCGCTCCGGTGGAGCCGGTGTTCCCGGTCACCGTGGAGATCAACCCCCAGTACGCCGGCATCACCTTCACCTTCCCGTCGTCGATGATGACCGAGACGATCACACCGTTTCACCTCAAGCAGGTCCGCGACGACGAAATCGAGCGCGCTGCCCGCAGGGTCACTGACACCGGGGAAGTCCTGCACCGCAAGAAGATCGTCGTCTCTGCTGATGAGCAGGAGATTACCACGCAGCGGGTGGAGGACGCCACTGTGGCCAGTGCCCTGGTCGACACGGATGAGGTGGCCAAGCAGCTCACTCGACGGGTGCTGGGCCTGCAGCAAATTACCGTCAATGACGCGAATAAGAAGCAGCTTCTGAATCGGATTGTTCCGGCGTTCATGGCGCACGCCCCGGTGACCGAATGGACCGAGAAGGCCAAGGACTCCGCGGTCATGGAGCTCGAGCGGTTGATGAGGGACAAGATCACCGCGCATGCGCGCAACACCCAGACCGAGACGACGATCATCCCGGTCACCTTGCCAATTGATCAGTTCTTCACCCTGCCCATCGGTCAGGAGGTCCTCGATCTGTTGGGGGAGAAGCAGCGCGGCGAGTTTCAGTTGCGCCGGTTCTACGGCCCCTGGGATAAGGGACTGTTCCCGGCCGCGTCGTTTGATTCCTGGAGTGGGGAGTACTTGTTGGCGATGAAGTTGAACTACGCCGAGGACATCGTGTGGTGGAAGCGTCTCTACCCGCATGAGAAGGCCTCGATCGCGTACTCCACCCGGGATAACTACTACCCGGATTTCGTTGCCCGGGATCGGGACGGCACGTTCTGGATCATCGAAGGAAAATCCGACCAGGGCCAGGACGACACCACCGTTCAGCGTAAGCGAGAAGCAGCAGTGGACCTGGTCAACGAGTTGGTCAGCGCCCCCGGTTTCGAGGACACCTCCTGGGGATACCTCATTGCCTACGAAACCGACGTCCGGACAGCCGACTCCTGGGAGGACCTGAAAACCAAGACACGACCGGTAGTCACGAAGAAATACCAAATATAACCTTAGTCATATTAGTTTCTGATAGAAGTCGCTAAATATCACTGAGCATGATGACGAATAGTGACTTCAGGACTAGAGATCTATTGGGTTGGTATCCCTATTGACTTGCCTGACCTTCACCTTAAATGTTGATGCAGATTGGAGCTATAATAATGATTGAGAAGATCAGGATTAAGGGATACCGTAAGTTTCGGGATGCCACGATTGTTCCTAACCCGCGGTTCAATATCTTGGTAGGGGAAAACGCAGCCGGGAAATCAACGCTCCTAGAGGCTCTGAGCTTGGCGCTCACTGGGCGAATCAATGGGCGACCGGCGAGTGAAGAACTCAACCCGTACTGGTTCAATCAGGATGACGTTTCAGATTTTTTCAAGGCCCGCGAGCAGGGAAAACCTGTGGCGCTACCCGAGATCCAGATCGAGGTATTCCTAGTCGATCGTGAAGAGTTTCAGCGCAATCTTTATGGAGCGCATAACTCCACGATTCCGACTCGTGAATGCCCGGGAGTTTGCTTGCGTGTGATCCCTAACCCTGATTATAAAGGGGAGATCGAGTTGCATCTCGACTCCGATACCTCGATTCTTCCTGTCGACTACTACATGGTCGAGTGGCGCTCCTTCGGAGATGTTCCCCTATTTGCTCGACCTAAAGAAATTACGACGGCGATCATTGACTCACGCACAATCCGTTCGACGAATGGAGTAGACTTTCACCTTCGTCAGATGTTGAGTGATCACCTTGAATCCAGTGAGAAGGCGGCTGTATCGCTTGCCTTCCGCGCCGTCAAGGAACGTATGACTACCGAGCACCTCAACGAGATAAATCAACGGATGGGAACATTAGCGGGCTCGCTTGATGAACAGCCGCTCTCGCTGGCGATGGACCAGTCTGCTCGGGCTGGGTGGGATAGCAGTATTGTTCCTCACGTCGCTGAGGTTCCTTTCGGAATGGCGGGTCAAGGGCAACAGGCTGCCGTCAAAATCGCGCTTGCCATGGGACACAAAGCAAGCGCCGCCCAGGTGGTGATGATTGAGGAACCTGAGAATCACCTCTCCCATACCAGCCTGAATAAGCTCCTGCATCATATCGAAGACTTAGCTGTTGAGGGCCAGCAACTGTTTATCACCACCCACAGCTCATTCGTCCTAAATCGTTTGGGCATGGACGGCCTCCTATTTGTGACCAATGGACAAATCTCTTCGATGGCTTCGGTGTCCCCAGAAACCGTTTCTTACTTCAAGAAACTGCCAGGATATGACACTCTCCGCATGGTGCTCGCCGACCGGTTTGTCCTCGTAGAAGGACCCTCAGATGAGATTCTGTTCGAGCGGTTTTACCGAGACATCAAGCATAAATTTCCAATCCAAGACGGTGTCGATGTAATCAGCATGCGTGGTCTAGCCCTCAAACGGTCGCTTGAGCTTGCGCAAGCACTAGGGAAGCGGTGTGCAGCTCTTCGCGACAACGATGGAAAAGACCCCGAATCCCTCCTGGAGGAACTAGGTGATTTGAGAGAACCTGGTCTGCGAGAAGTCTTCATTGGAAAACAAGGATTTGGCCAGACACTGGAACCCCAGGTGCTAAAGGTCAACACTGATGACCACCTAATGCGCCAAATACTAGGTGTAACTGAGCGAGCTGTCCTCGAAACGTGGATGACCAACAATAAAACTGATGCTGCGCTCAAGATCGCGGAGGCAACGGAAAATGTCACGGCACCCCAGTACTTTATCAAAGCCATCGAATTTATTACTGATGGCAATGGATAAACATTTAACGTTGGCCGTTGCAGGGTCACGAAAGACCCAGGGC